>CAZPCL010000047.1:0-7384 GCA_964585105.1 uncultured Methylobacillus sp. | reverse complement strand
AATATTAAAGTCAGATAATTGTGCCATTTTTAGACCACTAAAGCCACAAGGATCAATCATTGTAAATGGGTGAGTATCCATATCAACATTAAAGCTTAAACCATGATATGTGAAATCTTTTTTTATTCTCAACCCGATAGAACATATTTTTTTTTCTTCTATGTATACTCCTGGTGATTCTTTCTTCGAGTACGAATGAATATTATTTTCTTCTAAAAAATCAATTATAGAATTTTCAAGAATTGATACTAATTGCCTAATTTTTAAATTATTATTTTTAATATTAATTAATGTGTAAATTATTAATTGGCCTGGCCCGTGATATGTAATTTTCCCACCCCTGTCTACAAACAAATGCGGGATATCTGAGTCAGGAACTACTGAATTATTTTTATTTACTCCTGTAGTAAAAATGGGATAGTGCTCTGTAATCCATAACTCATCTTTTGATGAAGGTTTCTCGATAAAATATTTCATATCTGCCCACGAAGTTGAGTAATCTGTAATACCGAGATATTTTATTTTAATAGACATTAAATTATAGAACAAATTTAGTTATTGGGTTTTTGGATAAATCAATATATATTTTATCAAGTTGCCTTTGATTTTTTACGTGAACGCTGCAGGTTAAGCTTATATATTTTCCATTACTACTCCCCTTCATTTCAATTTTTGATGAATTAAAATTAGAATCATGTTCTTTTATTATACAAATAATATCCTTGGAGAAGTTTGCATTTGCTTCTCCCATAACTTTTATATCAAAGTAACAAGGAAATTCTATCAATGATTTTTTCTGGTCTTTTTCCATCAGGGAGTATTATTCTGAAATAATAAAACTATTGAGTTGAATTTTTTTTGAGATTTTTTCTAAGGCTTTTTCTGCAATTTCTTTACTTTTATAAGGCCCAATAGTTACTAAGTGAAGAGAATTTTTGTTTAATTTTTTTACATTTAAAGTATTTTTGAATTTAGCTCTGGATATTCGGCTCATTAAGTTATTAGCATTATCCTCACTCGAGAAAGCCCCTGCTTGAATATAAAAATTTTCATCGCTGCTTTTAATTGAGGAGATATTATCCGCGCTTTTTAAGTCAACCTTTGTTAATGATGGATTAATCATTTGTATTTTAACTAGCTCACTTCCATTTTTAATAATATCAAGTCGATGAGCTGCTGCGTATGACAGGTCGACGATTCTCTGGTCAATAAAAGGCCCGCGGTCATTAATTCTAATAATTACTGAGCGTTTATTTTTTAGGTTGGTAACTTTAATGTAGCAAGGAAGTGGAAGAGTTTTATGGGCTCCAGTCATCTGATACATATCGTACACCTCACCAATTGATGTTTTTCTGCCATGATATCTTTTGCCATACCAAGATGCATAACCTTTCTCTTCAAAGGGGATAATCTTCTTCAGGGGGATATATTTTTTATTAAATGCAACATAAGGGCGATTGGCTGTTTTTGAAAGTGCTTCATACTTTGGTTGAGCATCATTAATTTTATCTAAATCTTCTGGTGGATTTTCTTCTGGTCCATCATCTAGATAGTAGGCACCAGATTTCTGAATTTTCGTTTGATTTTTATTAGGCTCTTTATCAAAAACGGTGTCTATAGATTGGCAGCCAAAGAGTGAAAATATAATTATTATACTGTAGATATTTTTTTTCATTAGTTCGCAATTAAAGATTTGTTTGAATTTAAGCTCATAATAATACCAATCATGCCCAAAGATACAACCATTGATGTGCCACCATAGCTAATAAATGGTAGGGGGGCTCCAACTATAGGCAATAAACCAGATACCATAGCAATATTTACAATACTGGAGCTGAATAAGGCGAATGCTAATGCGGCTGTAATCAGTCTAGAAAAAGTATCCTGCATTTTTATAGCTATATCAATGCATCGATATAATAATACAAAATAGATAATAAGAATCCCAATAACTCCAATAAAACCAAATTCTTCTCCGTATACTGAAAAAATAAAATCAGTAGTTGTTTCTGGTAGAAAGTTAAGTTGAGTTTGACTACCATATGACCATCCTTTACCTAAAAGCCCTCCAGAACCAATAGCAATCATTGATTGCATACTATGGTATCCAGTTCCGAAAGGATCTCTGCCTGGGTCAAATAAGCTTAAAATTCTGTTTTGTTGGTATAAATGTAATGTTGACCAGAGGTAGGGTATTGAGACCAAAAAACTAATGATACTAGCCAAGATAAATTTTAATGACAAACCAGCTAGAAAGATTATAGTAAAACCAGAAAGAAAAATTAGTATAGATGTTCCTAGGTCAGGCTGTTTGAATACAATTAAACATGGTGTCGCTAAGATAAAAAATGCCATTAAATGTATTTTATAGTTTATTGTATTTTGAAATCTATGATAAACCCAGGCAAGCATAAGTGGGATAGTGATTTTAATAACCTCAGAAGGTTGTAAGTTAAAGATAAATAAATTTATCCAACGTTTTGCGCCATGACTTTCAAATCCAAAAAATGAAACAGATATTAATAAAAATACGCTTAATAAGTATATATGTGGCGCAAAAAAAACAAACTGTTTAGGATTTATGTTGCTTAAAAAAATTAGAAAAATAATCCCAAGAGAAATATTTATTAATTGCATTACTAATAAGCTGATATTTTGTTGGCTTGCGCTAAAAAGGGTTATTAAACCGATGATGAGTAAAGATACAATAAGTGTAATTAAGAAGCGATCAATATTTCTAAAGATTTTCAATTTTTTATCACTCCCATTAGTTATTCCCAGTAAGGTAGGCATCAAAAACTTTCTTAGCTATTGGGCCAGCTGTTGATCCGCCATGACCGCCATTTTCAACTACGATAGCTATTACAATTTTAGGATTTTCAGAAGGTGCAAAAGCAATAATTAGAGCATGATCTTTTAGCTCATCCCGAAGATTTTCTTCATCATAAACCTCGCCTTTCTTTAACCCAAATACTTGTGCTGTGCCTGTTTTAGCTGAAATATTATATTCAGTGGTACGCCCAATAAACGCAGCTGTACCGCCTTCTTTTGTAACTAGAGACATACCTTTTTTTATTAAATCTAAATTATCATTAAGGGCTACTAACCTTTTAGTATTTGAAGAAAGTTCAGGGTTTGGGGGGGAATCTTTTTTTTGTAGATGAGGAATTATTTCGATATTAGGTTTAATTAGTTTGGATGTGGCTAAAGCCAATTGTATTGGTGTTGTTTGTGTGTATCCCTGGCCAATTGCTGTAATTGCAGTTTCACCTTGGTACCATTTTTTTTTGTATTTATTTTTTTTCCATTTGGCTGAAGCAACTAACCCTGTTTTTTCATTGGGTAAATCAATATTTGTTTTACTTCCAAAACCAAATCTTTGAAGCACAACATTTAATTTAGGGATACCTAATTCAACCCCGAGCCCATAAAAGAAAGTATCACACGAAACAGCAATAGCTTTTATCATGTCAACTTCCCCATGACCACCTTTTTTCCAATCTTTAAAGGTTTTTGATTGATTCGGCATAGTATAAAAACCTTCATCCATGATTGAGAAAGGAGGACGCCTTACATCATTTTCCAATGCTGCAAGTGCAACAAATGGTTTAAGTGTAGACCCTGGGGGGTAAAGTCCTGATATGACTCTATTGACCAAGGGTTTATGAATTGAATTATTAAGCCTTCTCCAATTAACTTCATCAATACCATTTGTAAATAAATTAGGATTAAATGAGGGCTTGCTGACATAAGCCAATATTTCGCCATTGTTTGGATCCATTGCAATCATTGCTCCTTTATAATTACCAAAGGCTTTCTCAGCAACTTCCTGAATTTTATAATCAATATTTAAATATATATCGTCACCATGCTTTGGAGCTAAAGTTTTGATTGTTCTTAATACATTATTATTCGCATCAACTTCAATTGCTTTATATCCAGGAGATCCATGTAATTTATTCTCATAAAAATATTCAATACCTGTTTTTCCAATATGATCTGATCCTCTGTAGCTCTGATAAGTATTTAATTTTTTTAACCTCTTGATATCTGATTTATTAATTCGATTTATATAGCCAACAAAATGAGCCCCTGATTTTTCTTTAGGGTAAGTTCTTGAAAATTTATGCTTTAAAGTAATAAACGGATATTTGTACTGATTAGATACAAAATTTGCTACCTGAACAGTTGACAAGTTTACCTTTATGGGGATGGTTGAAGAATAATGACTTTCTCTAAGAATTTTATTATATTTCTTGATATCATATTTTGTTATTTTAATAATAGGGGTTAATTGCTGCTTTATCTTATCTAGATTTGGTTTTATTTTCGGATCTATTTCTAAAGTATAAATTAGTTTGTTTGCTGCAAGAATCTCACCATTACGATCGAGAATCTGGCCTCTAATAGGTGGAATTGGGATAATCTTTACGCTATTATTTTTTGCAAGAGAAGAGTAAGTATTGAATTTTATTATTTGTAAATAAAAAAACTTAATGATTACTATAAAAAATATAATAATAATTAAAAAAAGAAGAAAATTTAATCTTTGTTTGAAGATATACTTAAATTGATATAAATCCATATTTTAATTATTTAGTAGTGAAAATATTAATAGTAAATTTAAGAATCAGAAGGATAAATAAAGTTAAGATATATTGATTAAATAATAGACCTAATGGGATGATAACATCGTGACTCTGAGATGTAGCCCATAAAATAAAAAAACTAAATAATGTTATAAAACTACATAGGCTTAATATTTGAGTTTTACTTTTGATAATTAATATTTTACCAACTAAAAAATTTAATGCATAAATACTTATGAAAATAAAAGCATACTGGCCTAATATTTGACCAAGAAATAAATCAACTAGTAATCCAATTGTAAATAATTTAAATAGGTTCAAGTTAGCTTTGTCTAAAACAATGAATATTACAATAAGTGCTATAAAATAATTTGGCATACTATTAGGATTTTCTGTCCATGGAAGAGCAATGTTTGATAAAATTAGCGACAATAACGCAAGAATCAGTATTAAATAGTTTTCTTGTCTTTTTTGAATGATTGTTTTTTTAATCATTTGTTCTTATTTTGAGAACGGTAATTTGTGAATAGCTAGTTGGCTGAGAAGAAGGCAGAATTAATATATTGTTAAATTTGGGAGATTTAGTTGGTTCAATTGCAATAACTTTGCCTATATTTATTCCCCTCGGATATATTTTATCAATACCAGATGTCATAAAAATATCATTAACTTTTAATTTGGAACGTGCCGGAAATAGCGGAATTTCTAATTCACCGTTACCATTTCCGTATAAAATTACATTTTCTTTTCCACTATTTTTTATTGCTGGAACAGCAAATTTTATCGAGGTAAGAGGTTCGATCTCGCTATAGTTTTTCGTAGAGTTTATTATTTGACCAACTAAGCCATTATTATTAATAACAGGGGCTCCGTTTCTAATTTTATCTTTTGTACCCTTATCAATTGTAATGACTCCATATCCGTTTTTTACGTTAGGCAAAATTATTTCTGCGTTCACACCGTCTATATTAAAGTCTTTATTAATCTTTAGTTTATTTCTGAGTAATTCATTTTCTGATCTGAGTAATTCATTTTCTTGATTCTTAATTGATAGCTGATAAATATTCTGCTCTAGAATTTTAATTTTTTCTTTAAGTACTTTCTTTGTTATGAGGTTATCTTTTACTTCGATAAATAGGGTTACTGGTAAATTTATTAGGTAGTTAACGGGTAAATTTATTATTGATAGTTTTGTTTTAATTTTTTTTGAAATATTGTAACGATAATCTAATCCCATTATTATTAAACACAAAATAAATAGTAATAAGATTTTAAATAAAGGGAAAGTGTCACGATTGAAAAGTTTTAAATTTTTACTGTTTTTACTTCGTACCATTTTTAATCATTAGCAAATGCATTTTTAAAACTATCAAGATTATCTAGAGTCATACCACAACCTCTAACTACACATGTAAGTGGCTCCTCAGCAATTATTACTGGAACCCCTGTTTCCTCCATTAATAATCGATCAAGATTGTGCAATAGAGCTCCACCACCTGTAAGTATCATACCATTCTCTGATATGTCTGCTGCAAGTTCTGGAGGAGTTTGTTCCAAAGCGGTTTTAACTGCTCCAACAATTGCATGTAAAGGATCAGAAAGTGATTCAAGGATTTCATTACTACTGATAGTTATTTTTCTTGGGAGTCCTTCAGCAAGATTTCTTCCAGTTACTTCCATTTCCATTAGGTCTGCCATCGGGAAGGCACTGCCTATCTGGTTCTTTATCTTTTCAGCTGTTGGTTCAGATATTAATGTCCCATAATTCCTTCTCATATAATCAATTATTGCTTGATCAATTTTGTCCCCCCCTACCCTAGCTGAGCTTGCGTAAACTATACCCCCAAGAGATAAAACACCAACCTCTGTTGTTCCTCCACCAATATCAATAACCATTGACCCAATGGCATCATTGACGGGAAGACCTGAGCCAATTGCAGCTGCCATAGGCTCTTCAATTAAAAAAACTTGCTTTGCACCAGCTCTCTCTGCAGATTCTCGAATAGCCCTTCTTTCTACTTGAGTAGCTCCGTAAGGTACACAAATTACAATACGTGGATTGGGAGTAAACCAATTCACAGTGTGCACCCTGTTTATAAAAAACTTGATCATTTCTTCTGTGATATTGAAATCAGCAATTACACCATCCTTCATAGGTCTTATTGCTTCTATATTTTGTGGCGAACGACCAAGCATCGTTTTTGCTTCTTTTCCTACTGCAAGAATTGCCAATTTTGAATGAGGCCCATTCGGACCATTCTCTCTTCTCATTGCAACTACTGAAGGTTCATCCAATACTATACCTTGACCTTTTAGGTATATGAGTGTGTTAGCCGTACCCAAATCGATAGCAATATCATTATCAACAAACTTTTTAAAAAATTCTTTTACCATTGACTATTTTTTCTTATTATAAATTATAAAAAATGTTTTTTTTAACAGCTATTAAGAGCAGTCTTAAACCCATGTATAATAACTGATTATTGGCAATTTTTAAGTAAAATACTGAATTTATATTAAATTATGAGCATAAATAAAAAAGAAATTAGCAAAATTGCACACTTAGCCCGTATAAAAGTTTCTCAGACAGAAGCAGATCAAGTTGAAAAAAAACTTGATGGTATTTTAGCTTTGATTGAAAAAATGCAGGAGGTTAATACAGAATCAATTGAGCCAATGTCTCACGCTCTTGATATAACCCAGCCATTAAGAGAAGATGAAGTAACTGAGAAGGACATCCGAGATAAATCTCTCCCTTTAGCTCCACATACTGAAAGTTCTCTTTTCATTGTTCC
>CAZPCL010000046.1:0-7411 GCA_964585105.1 uncultured Methylobacillus sp. | reverse complement strand
GCCTGTAAGGATTGGTGTAAATTGGGGTAGTTTAGATCAAGAAATGCTTAAGATGTTGATGGATAAAAATGCATTGTTAAAAAAACCTTTTTCAGCAAAATCTGTAATGAAAGAGGCACTTATTAGATCAGTTCTTGATAGTGCTTCCCAAGCAGAAAAATTAGGTCTGCCTCAAAATAAAATAATCGTCTCTTGCAAGGTTAGTGATGTTCAAGATCTGATTGAAGTCTATTCAAACCTATCAAAACGATGTAATTACCCACTTCATCTTGGCTTAACAGAGGCGGGAATAGGCTCAAAAGGTATTGTTGCTTCAGCTGCATCAATGGGATATCTTTTGCAAAATAAAATTGGAGATACAATACGAATATCATTAACTCCAGAACCTGGTGAATCCCGAGTAAAAGAGGTCATCGTAGCACAAGAATTACTTCAAACTATGGGTATCCGTGCTTTTACACCTATTGTTATAGCTTGCCCTGGATGCGGTAGAACAACTTCAACTTTTTTCCAAAAACTAGCTGGAGACATACAATTATACTTAAGGGAAAGTATGCCTAACTGGAAAACTAAATACCAAGGGGTTGAGGATATGACAGTTGCTGTAATGGGTTGTGTTGTAAACGGTCCTGGCGAGTCAAAAATGGCAAATTTGGGTATTAGCCTTCCCGGTACAGGTGAAACCCCAGTAGCACCAGTTTTTGTAAATGGGAAAAAAACAGTTACTTTAAAAGGTGATAACATCGGAATTGAATTTATAGACATAATTAATGATTATGTTGAGAAAACATACAAGGTAACTACTGAAAAAAATTAAAATGGCTAAAAAATTTCAAACATTAAAAGGCTTCTATGATGTTTTGCCAGATAAGCAAAGATTGTGGCGTTTTTTTGAAGATAAAACCTTAGCTATTTTAGATCAATACTATTACCAGGAAATAGGTCTCCCCATAGTTGAGCCAACGAGCTTATTTATTGAGAGTGTTGGCTTAAATACCGATATCGTAGAAAAAGAAATGTATAGCTGGGAAGATAGTCTTAATAAAGATAAGCTAACTTTAAGGCCAGAAGGAACGGCAGGGTGCGTAAGGGCAATTATTGAAAATAGCCTAACCTACAATGGCCCAGTAAAAATTTTTTATCGTGGAGCTATGTTTAGGCATGAAAACGTTCAAAAAGGAAGACAAAGGCAATTTCATCAGATTGGTGTTGAAGCTTTTGGTTTTGAGCAAGTGGAATCTGAAGCAGAGCAGATTTTATTATTAGCAAGATTATGGAAGTCATTGGGCTTAAAGGATGTAAGTTTAGAAATTAATTCGATTGGTGATCCTAGTGATAGAAAATTTTATAGAGAAAAACTTATTGCATATTTTGAAGATAATAAAGAAATTTTAGACGATGACGCTTTAAGGAGGTTGTATGAGAACCCACTTCGCATACTTGATAGTAAGAATAGAGAAATGCAATCTATGCTAAATGCAGCTCCTAAACTTTTAGATTACCTATCTGATTCAGCAAAAAAACATTTTGAAGGGCTTTGCAACATACTTACAGAGCATAATTTAAAATTTACAATTAATACAAGGCTTGTAAGAGGTTTGGATTATTATAATCGTACTGTATTTGAATGGGTATCAAATGACTTAGGAAGTCAGGGCACTATTGCAGGTGGTGGTAGGTATGATTACCTTGTTGAAAAGCTTGGTGGTAACAAAACACCAGCTTGTGGATTTGCAATTGGGATCGAAAGAGTAATTCTATTGCTTGAAAATTTAAATAAAGATAATGAAAAAATATTACCTGATATTTATGTTGTTAATCTTGGAGATTCAGCAAGAATAATTTCCTTTGAAATTTCTGAAAAATTAAGAGACGAGGGTTTTAAGGTAGGTTTGAATATGGAAGGGTCTAGCTTTAAATCTCAAATGAAAAAAGCTGATAAAAGCGGCGCAAAAATTGCTTTGATAATTGGTGACAACGAAGTCGAAAATAAAATAATCCAAGTAAAACTAATTCGCAATGAGGGACTCCAAAAGGCTGTGAATATAGATGATATAATTCCATACATCAAAGAAAAAATAAATTTTGAAAAATAATATACTAGAAATCAATAACTTAAAAGTTTTCTCTAATCTTAACTCTAGGTTAAAATTAGTAAAAAATATCTCTTTAAGATTAAAAAAAGGTAAGACGACATGTATCGTTGGTGAGTCAGGAAGCGGCAAAAGCCTAACAGCTTTATCAGTCATGCAACTTCTTTCATCGCAGCTATCAATGTCAGGAAGCATAGTTTTTGAAGGTATTAATTTACTTAGTCTTTCTAAAGAAGAAATTAGAAAAAGAAGGGGTAAGGATATTGCCATGATATTTCAAGAGCCAATGACTTCACTTAATCCAGTTCTTACAATTGGCTATCAAATCCAAGAAGCAATATCCGTTCATGAGGGTCTGAATAAAGTTGAGTTAAATAATCGTGTTTTAGAACTCCTCAAAATTGTAGGTATACCAGTAGAAAGAATTAATAGTTATCCAGATGAACTTTCGGGCGGTCAAAGACAGAGAGTTATGATTGCAATGGCCATCTCATGCTCTCCAAAACTATTAATCGCAGATGAGCCAACCACAGCACTTGATGTAACTGTCCAATCTCAAATTTTAGATCTTTTGAACGATTTAAAATTAAAGTTTGAAATGACTATGTTATTTATTACTCATGATTTCGGTGTGGTTGAAGACATTGCGGATGATGTCGCGGTAATGTTTCAAGGAGAGATAGTTGAACAGGGAAGTGTCGCTAATGTTTTAAAGAAACCTCAACATCCTTATACTCGGGCTTTATTAGATTGTGTGCCTGATGCTTATGGTAAAAAAGATTTGAAACCAATAGATTATGCAGTTTTAAAAGAGTTAATGGACTAATAAAAAATGGAAATCTTATTAGAAGCTAAAAATTTATCAAAAAAATACATTAAGACAACAGGTTTTTTTACTAGAACTAGGACTGTCATTAAGGCATTAGATAATGTATCTGTGAGTATTAAAAAGGGAATAACTCTGGCGGTTGTTGGTGAATCTGGAAGTGGAAAATCCACCCTAGCAAAAAGCTTAATTCGCTTAATTGATATTGATAAAGGGTCGATAACTTTTAGAAATAAAAATATGCGAACAATCAATGGAGATACCTTAAAAAGTATCAGAAAAAATATTCAAATGATTTTTCAGGACCCATATGCTTCATTAAATCCTAGAATGAAAATATTAAAAATTATGGAAGAACCACTTAAGATTCATAAAATAGGTGAGGGTGTGGCCCAATACTCCAAAATATTAAATATGATTAAAAGGGTTGGACTTGTTGAAGGTGATTTATTAAAATACCCACATCAATTCTCCGGCGGACAAAGGCAAAGAATAGGAATAGCACGTGCACTTATATTAGAACCTGAGCTAGTTATATGTGATGAGCCAGTCTCTGCACTTGATGTTTCTGTTCAAGCTCAAATAATTAAACTCCTTAAATCATTACAAAAAGAGTATGGACTAACATATCTTTTTATAACTCATGATCTAAGAATAGTGCGTCATATTGCTAATGAGGTTATTGTGATGAAAGATGGAAAACTTATCGAGCAAGGAAAAACTGATATAATTTTCAACAATCCAAAAACTAAGTACACAAAAGAATTGTTAGCTTCAATTCCAGGAAATTTATCAAAGAGGAAATAAAATGGCTTTAGACACTGAAGAAGAACAGGTTGAAAAGATACAAAAGATTTGGGATACATACAAACGCTCAATTATTGCTGTGATTGTAATTTTTTTAGGTTTGTATTTTGCATACAATTTTTTCGCAAACCAGACTATAAAAAATCTTGAAAAAGCTTCACAACTATATCAAGAGATATTAGTTACTAAAATAACATCAGTTGATATAATTCGTGAGAAAGTTATTTTGTTAAAAAATACTTCGAGCGATACGCCATATGCCTCAAGAGCAGCCATATATCTTTCTAAATTATATTCGCAAGGTGATAATAATGAAGCTGCTATTGAAGAATTAATTTGGGCACATAGCAATGCAACTGAAGAGTCAATTGAATCACTGGCAAGCTATCTTCTGGCAAATTTATACTTTGTGAGTGGCAAGTTAGATGAAGCATTAGTTGCTGCTAATAAAATTAACTCAATCGGTTTTCAAGCTCTTGCAAAAGATATGATTGGTGATATTTATTTAGAACTGGGAGATGTAAAAGAGGCAAGAAAATCATTCATTGAAAGTTTAAGTCTTAATAAGGGACAAGGCGATATACGTAAAATACTACAAAATAAAATAGACTCTATTGGGAAATGAAAATTGTTTTATTAAGTACTTTATTGCTAAGTGGATGTTTTTTTAGCCCTGTACAGGAGCTTCATGATCAAATTGAAGATACATATTTTGGTAATGATTTTGTAAATGAGCCTTCACTATTAAGTGACTTGAAGAATAATCTTGATCTTGAGGTTGTCTGGCAAGACAATATCGGAGAGCATGATGGAAAAAGTTTAAATATATTTTATTCGGAAAATTTTTTGTATGCTGCAACATCTGATGGAACAATTAAAAAGTTAGACAGCAAGTCCGGCGATCAAATTTGGCAGAAAGACCTTGAAGTTAACTTAACTGCTGGTATTGCTGGAAGCGATGAAAAATTATATTTTGCTTCGTCAGATGGTTTTTTATGGTGCATGGACTTAAAAGGCGACTTAATTTGGAAAACTCTATTAGCTGCAGAAATTAACTCATTACCAATCATTTATGACTCAAAAGTAGTAGTTAAGCTCAATAACTACAAAATAGTTCAGCTTAACGCAATTGACGGTTCTGTTAATTGGAAATACCAAGCAGCAATTCCCCCGCTAACATTTTGGTCAGCTGGTAAACTCGTTCAATCAAATAAGGTTATTTACCTCGGGCTACCAGGAGGAAAAATGATTGCAATTGATAGTCCCACAGGCGGACTAGTATGGGAATCAAGTATTTCACGTGCTAAAGGAGCAACTGATATTGAAAGAGCAAATGACATAACTAGCCAACCAATCATTGATGGCTCATTAATATATGGGATAACAACGAATGGTGATATTTCAGCTCTTAACCGAAGAAACGGTAAAACTATATGGACTCAACCTATTTCAAGCTTCTATGGCATGGTTTTTGATGGATTTAATTTGTTTATTACTCATGATACTGGTTCAATTTACTCTGTTAATAAAGATGACGGAGAAATTAAATGGCGCCAGTCTGCTTTGAAGTATCGAAAAGCTCAAAGAGGGGCAATAATTAATGATTATATTGTATTCGGTGATTATGAGGGATTTGTTCATTTCTTAAGTATCGATGACGGAACAATTGTTGGAAGAGTAAAGGTAGGGGATTTTCCAATACTAAATAATATAATTAAAACAGATGATTCAAAACTTACCTTAATGACTGGTGATGGTGAGATTGTCAGCTTGAAAGTCGGTGATGTAATTAAAAATGAAGGGCCTAAAACAAATAATCCTGAGAATATTAAGAAGCATAGAATTTTTAACGAAGAATTTGAGGTTCTTGATGTTGATGGAAAAGAACAGAAATCGAGTAAGCATAAAAAACACCGAGTTTTTGATGCTAACGATGAAGACTTAGTTGACGAAGAAAATCTTGATCAAGGAGCAGGGAAGTCTAGTAATCAAAAGAAACATCGAGTTTTTGATAAAAAGAAAAAAAAGAGAGGCGTCTTTGATTGGCTTTTCTAAAATGGAAATAGGTAAGAGATGAAAACTATTGTGCTTGTAGGGCGACCAAATGTTGGTAAATCAAGTTTGTATAATCGATTAACTAAAACACGTGATGCAATTGTGGCAGATATGCCTGGACTAACCAGGGATAGACATTACGGTAAATTAACTATCGGTGATCATGATTATATTCTAGTTGATACAGGTGGTTTTGAGCCGGATAAAAAAATTGGTATCCAAAAAGAGATGGCTACACAAACTAAACTGGCAATAGACGAAAGTGATATTATTTTATTGATTGTTGATGCTAGATCAGGACTTCATTCTGTAGACCAACATATTGCTGAAATCATAAGAAAAAATGATAAGCAGAAGATGTTGTTGGTAAATAAAGCTGAAGGCATAGTTAATGACAGCGCTTTAGCAGAATTTTATAAGCTTGGATTTAAGCACATACATAAAATTTCATCAGCACATGGTGATGGAATATCAGGACTTAGAGATTTTTTATCACAACAAAGTACTGAAGCAGACAATGATGACAGCCCTGATAATAAGTACCCAAAAATTGCTATCGTAGGTCGGCCAAATGTTGGTAAATCTACTTTAATTAATTCTTTGTTAGGAGAAGATCGCTTCATTGCTTTTGATAAACCTGGCACAACGCGGGATGCAGTTTCAGTCGACTTTAATTGGGGTAAAGAAAAATTTATCCTAACTGATACAGCTGGCATAAGAAAAAAAGGTAGAGTTTTCGAATCTGTAGAAAAATTCTCAGTTATTAAGACCTTAAATGCTATAAATTTTGCGAATGTAGCAGTCCTTGTAGTTGACGCCAAAGATGGGATATCAGCTCAAGATATGCATATTCTTGGCTTTATTCTGGAGAGTGGTAAATCGTTAGTTATTGCTCTAAATAAGTGGGATTCTGTCTCAGAATATGAGCGAGAAAAATTGAAAAGTGATATTGATAAAAAATTACCATTTGTTAAATTTGCAGAAAAAGTTTTTATATCAGCATTAAATCAGGATGGATTTCCTCTTCTAATGAAATCAATTATAAAAGCACACAAAGCTGGCCAAACTAAATTTACAACACCCCAACTTAATTCTGTTTTATCAAATGCTTTAATAAGCCATACTCCTAGCATAGTGAGAGGAATTCGACCTAAATTAAAATACGCCCATCAGGGTGGAATGAACCCACCAACCGTTATTATTCATGGCAATCATTTAGATGGGGTAAAGCAAGATTATATTAGATTCCTAGAATCATTTTATCGCAAAGCTTTTGATTTAACTGGAACACCACTAAGAATTCAACTGAAGAATTCATCTAATCCTTTTGATGAGAAAGCTCAAGCAGCAAATAAAAAAACTGGGCTTGTAACAAGAAGAAGGGCTGAAACAGCCTTTCGTGAAAAGATGAAAAAGAAAAAAAAATTATTTAATTAAACATACTATCCCAGAATTTCCACCATTCTTTTTTTTGTGATACCAATTTTTGGGAATTAAATTTGCTATTCGGATAATTCTTATCCAGAACTCTTTCTGTATCCCTTCGCAAATCATCAATACCCAGATGCTCGTAACAGCTAACCATAATAACGAGAGCTTCTTCTTGATGGATTGATTGATTATAGTTTTC
>CAZPCL010000045.1:0-7447 GCA_964585105.1 uncultured Methylobacillus sp. | reverse complement strand
TGCAGCTAGAATTAAAGAAAAATATTATCGTCCAACAATAATATTTGCTGAAGGGGATGCAGATTTTTTAAAGGGCTCAGGTAGATCTATTCTTTCCTACCATCTTCGAGATGCTATAGATTTAATTTCAAAAAGAAATCCCATGCTAATTCATACATTTGGCGGCCATGCTATGGCAGTTGGATTAACTATTAAACGAGAAAATTTTAAAATTTTTTGTGAGGAGTTTGAGGATGTATCTAGGGAGTTAATTCAAAAAGAAGATTTGAATTTAATTATTGAGATAGATAAGGAAATACCTTCTAATTACTTTAACTATGAAACTGCCAGATCTATTAATAGTCAAATTTGGGGACAGGGATTTCCTGCACCAATATTTTTTGGTACTTTCGATGTTTTGGATCAAAAAATTGTTGCAGAAAAACATACAAAATGTATTTTGTATAATAAAGATAAATATAATGCAATTTTTTTTAATAGCATACAGAGGCTGCCTGATAGAATGTCAATAAGTTACTCAGTTGATACTAATGAATTCAATAATAAGAAATCTTTACAAATTATTATTAAAAACTTAAAAGATGAATGAAAATAAAAAAATAATTATTGGTAATATGAAAATGAACGGCTCTAAAGAATTTAATGAGTCTTTATTTTCAAACCTAAAGCAAAATTTAAGTACTATTGATAAACTTGATATTGTTTTATGTCTTCCTTATCCATACCTATATCAAGCACAAAAAATTCTCGCTGATTCAAACTTATTTTGGGGAAGTCAGAATGTTGCAAAATTCGAAAATGGTGCTTTTACCGGTGAAGTTAGTGCTTCTATGCTTAAGGAGTTTGGAAGTAAGTTTGTCATTGTTGGGCATTCGGAGAGAAGTACAGCTTACTGTGAGTCAGATGAAAATATTGCTGAAAAATTTAATATAGTTAAAAGATTTAATATGACTCCTGTTTTATGTGTTGGAGAGACTCACATAGAAAGGGAGGCTGGTATTATGGAAAGTGTTGTATCTAGTCAATTAGATACCATAATAAATCTTTATGGTGAGTCAATCTTAAATAATTCAATTATTGCCTATGAACCTATTTGGGCTATTGGTTCAGATCATGCTGCAACTTCAGATCAAATTCAAAAAATGTGCTCCTTTATAAAAAAAATAGTTAATAAAGCAAGTAAAAATAACTTAAAAAGCTTAAAAGTTATTTATGGTGGGAGCGTAAATAGTAAAAATGCGTTACAATTATGCAGTCTAGAAAGTGTAGACGGTGCATTAATTGGTAGAGCTTCTCTTGACGTAAATGATTTTAGTAATATATGTCAGCAAGTTCAAGAAATTGTTTAATTTTATATATCTTTATTAGTTTTTTATGGAAAATTTAATCATTATAGTTCATGTTTTAGCAAGCCTTGGAGTAATAGGACTTGTATTAATTCAACACGGCAAGGGTGCTGACGCTGGTGCTGCTTTTGGAGGTGGTAATTCAGGAAGCATGTTTGGAGTTCAGGGCTCATCAAACTTTTTAACTAGATTGACAGCAATTTGCGTAACAGTTTTTTTCTGCACAAGTATTACACTTGCTTTAGTTGCTAGTAACAAGCATGGATCTAAAAGTGTGGTAGAGCAATCAAGTGATAATATTGAACAAGTTGAGTCAGAAGAGCCATTAGGCGCTCAAGATATTCCAAACTAGCATGACAATATAACTTTGCCGTCGTGGTGGAATTGGTAGACACGCTACCTTGAGGGGGTAGTGACGAAAGTCGTGAGAGTTCGAGTCTCTCCGACGGCACCATATAAATTTTAGAGGTAAGATGAAAGAATGACAAACAAAAAAAATCTTACAAATATTGATGACCTAATAAGAAAGTCTAAAAATTGTATAAAAAATAATAATCTAGAATTAGCATCAAAGCTGCTTGAAGAAAATCAGATTAAATTCCCAAACGAACCTCAATTATTGAACCAATTAGCACAAATCTCACTAATAAAAAATAAGCTTGATGATGGTATTAGTCTCCTAAAAAAATCAATAAAAGTTAAACATGACCAACCTTTAATTTTATACGATTTAGGAATCGCACTCACCTTAAATAATAAATTAGAAGAGTCAATAATTTTCTTTGATAGAGCAATTGAAATAGAACGAAATAATCCTAAATTTTATCTAAGAAAAGCTTTTAGCTTAATAAAATTAGATAGAATAAATGAGTCCATAGATTGCTATCAAAATGTAATCGAATTAAATCCAAAAAATTTTAAACCATATGTTGAAAAAGCAGAACTACTTGAATCAATTGGTAATAAAGCTGAAGCTTACTCTCTTTATAAAAAAGCAATATTAATGGAGCCGAAAAATGCATCCCTGTATATTAAATATGGATACTTTTTATATAGGATTGATCGTTTTGAGGAGGCCTTAATAGCATATAAAGCATCGATTCAGCTTGAACCTATTAATCCCGGTGCTATGAAAAATATGGGGTATTTATATAAAAAAATAAGAAAATTTGAGAAAGCAATTTTCTATTTAAAAGAATCAGTTCAAATCGACGACAATCATGAAGTTAATCATAACATTGGATCAATGTACTGTGATCTAGGTAATTATATTGAGGGTATTCAGTTTTATGATAGAGCAATCAAGATTAAACCAGATATAGCTGTATATTTTATTTCAAAAGCTTATGCATTAGAGTCTTTAAATCAAATTGATAAAGCAATTTTATCTTACGATAAAGCCCTAAAGATTAATAATGAATATCAATATGCATATAGTGAACGTTTTAATATAAAAAATAGTATTTGTGATTGGAGTAATTTTGAGAGTGAGGCAAATTGGATTAAGTCAAAAATTAAAGAGGGTAAAAAAATTTCAGTTCCGCTGGTATTATCTGCTTTAATCGATGACCCGTTAGCTCAAAAAAAAGCGGCTATGATATATGCCGATGATTTATATCCACTTAATAATGTATTGGGAGAAATAAGGAAATATCCAAAGAATGAAAAAATTAAAATAGGTTATTTTTCTGGAGACTTTACAGAGCATCCCGTAGCTTTTTTGGTAGCAGAATTATTTGAAATGCATGATAAGTCAAAATTTGAGTTATTTGCTTTTTCTACTTCTAATAAAATACAAAGTAGAATTAGGGAAAGAATTGAAAACTCTTTCGATGAATTTATTGATGTAGCACAAATGGAAGATAAGGGGATTGCAAATTTAGCAAGAAAGAAAAGAATTGATATTGCAATTGACCTAGGAGGTTTTACAAAAAATAGTAGGGTATCTATTTTTGCAATGAGAGCCGCACCTATCCAGATTAATTTCCTAGGATACCCAGCTACAACGGGTTCGAGTTATATCGATTACAATATTGCCGATAGCTTTATTATTCCAAATAAATTACAAAAATATTACTCAGAAAAAATTATTTACTTACCAAAGTGCTACCAACCTAATGAAAGTAAAGTAATTCCAGGTAGAAAATTATTTTCTAGAAGCTCTGAGGGCTTACCTAATTCGGGTTTTATATTTTGTTGTTTTAATAATAGTTGGAAAATTACACCTGGAATCTTTAAATTATGGATTCAGCTACTATTTTCAGTAGAAGGAAGTGTGTTATGGTTTCCAGAACTTTCACCATCAGCAAATAAAAATTTAAAAAAAGAATGCCTCAAGTTAGGAATGAATCAAGATAGATTAATATTTGCTGCAAGGGAGTTACAAAGAGATGATCATAAGGAGAAGATAAAATTGGCAGATGTATTTTTAGACTGTTTCCCTTATGGAGCGCAAAGTACTGCAAGTGACTTTCTCAGAGCCGGAGTACCAATTGTTACTTTAAGTGGACATTCTTTTTCTAACCGTGTCGCATTAAGTCTTTTAAGTAATCTAAACCTTCCTGAACTGGTAACTTCTTCAGAGTTAGACTATAAGAATCTAGCAATTAAGTTAGCTAATAATAAAGAATATTTTAAGAAAATTAAAACAAAGCTAATCAAAAATGTAAAAAAATCTTCTATTTATAATGTTTGTGAATATACCAAGAGCATCGAATCTGGCTATCTCAAAGCATATGATAGATATCATAATAATCTCGACCCTGATCATATAAAAGCATCATAAAGGATTGATGGTAAATAGTCATAAAGTACTAATTTTTAGCGGCGAGTTCTTTGATTTCCATCAATTTTGAAATAGACCTCACATTATTGACTAATATTTTTGGAAGAAAGTTTTCTCCTTCATTAGTAAAGTGAATAAAGCGTGCCCCTAGATTTTGTGCAAATTGTAAGTCGAAAATCATATCTCCTACATAGAGCATATTTTCAACTTTTATATTAAATTTTTCTAAAACTTTTATGCCCGGCTCTGGAAAAGGCTTACCAATTTTTAAGTCGTCACCTGAGATTACAAAGTCTACATCAAGATTTTTTTCGGAAATTATGGCTTGAGTATTTATTCTTGGCTTAGAAGTAACAATTGAGGTTGTCATTTCATTTTTCTTACACCACTCTAAAATATCAATGGCTCCATCAACAACATTTATTTGATTTGAATACTTTTTTGTTTTATAAAAATACAATGATTCTATTTCATTTTCAATTTTCTCCATACCAAATTTCTCTATTATTCGACTGAAGGGCAATCCAATATATCTTTTATATTCTTCGAAGCCCGCGGCTAAACCAAGCTCAAACATAGTTTCACTCCATGCTCGTTGCATAACTGGGATGGAATTTATTAGAGTGCCATCTAAATCAAAAGATATATGCTTAATTTTTAGCATCAAAAAATCCTTCATTAAGTAAGTTTGAAAAATAACTATCTACTTCAATCATTCGACATGCTTTTTGGTAGTCTTCTTCAGTGTCGACAGATAGTGATTGCCCATCCATTTTAAATGTCCCAATAGCTATATTATTTTCAATCAAACGAAATAATTCAATTTTCTCTATTTTTTCTAATTCACCTGGCAATGCAGATATATATTTTTTAAGAGCACCCACTCTGAAGCCAATTATACTTAAGTGTTTCTTCATTGGTCGGCTAGCTTGGCCAAAGCAATTTGGGACGTCGGAACGTGAAAAGTAAATAATTCTGTCAGAAGAGCTTACAATTTTAACTCTATTTTGGTTATCAGGTTCTTCAAAGTCTTGATAAGGCACCACACAGCCATATTTAGATTGAGAAATATAGCTTGCTACTTTTAAAATATATTCAGGGTTTACAAAAGGCTCATCACCTTGAACATCAATAACAATTTGGTCATCAGGAAGCTCTAATAATATTGCCGCTTCAGCAATTCTTTCAGTACCATTTTTATGGTCCCACCTAGTGCTACATGCTTCAATTCCATATTTTTCGCATTCAAAAATTATGTCTGCTGAGTCAGTACATACTATGGTCCGGTCAACAATAGAGCATTGAGATGATCGGATAGCAACATGAATGATCATTGGTATCCCCCCAATCTCCTTTAGAGCTTTTCCGGGTAAGCGAGAGCTTTCCATACGTGCTGGAATTAAAATAGTACATTTTTCATTCAACATACTTCATGTTTCCTTTTTTTTTGTTCTTTATCTCTCATTACTTATTGTTCGATATAAAAAAAATTTGTGATTTTTTTTATAATAATCGATGAAAATACTTCCTTATAAATTTTTTATATTATTACTTAATGTACCATTATTTTATTTAATTTTGCCAAATTATTAAAATTTAGTTATTCTAAATATAATAAAATATTAAATATATAAGATATGAAAAAAACAAATACAAAAACAAGAACGCTTCTAGAGATAATTAATGAAAAAGAGATTAAAGAGCTTTTAACAGTTGATTCAAAACAATCAGTTATTGAGGCGCTTACCATTATGGCTAAATATAAGATTGGTGCACTAGTAGTAATCAACGAAAAAAAAATGGTTGGTATTATTTCTGAAAGAGATTACGCTCGAGAGATTATTTTAGAAGGTAAGTCATCAAAAAATACTAAAGTAGAAGAAATTATGACTAGAAAAGTTTTAACACTTTCTGCAGGTGATAAGTCTGAAAAGGGTCTTGAGATTATGACTAAAAAAAGAATTAGACATATGCCTGTTATGGATGGAAAGAACATATTAGGTATGGTCTCACAGGGTGATTTGGTTAAAGAGATGATAGCTTATCAAAAAGAACTGATAAAAGAGTTAGAGGCTTTTGTTTATTGGTAATTAGCCGCCAAAATCATCCAGCATAATATCTTCAGCATCAACACCCAATTCTAATAACATATTCGTTACTGAAACATTCATTATAGGTGGACCACATAAATAGTATTCACAATCTTCTGGAGCAGGATGATCTTTTAAATATTGTTCAAATAGCACATTATGAATAAAACCCTTATGGCCCTTCCATTTATCATCTGGAGTTGAGTCGGATAATGCAACATGCCAAGAAAAGTTTTCATTTTCCTTATCCAGCTTTTCGAATTCGCCTGTATAAAACATTTCTTTTCTAGAGCGTGCGCCATACCAAAACGAAGCTTTTCTATCTGTTCTAACCCTTTTTAGTTGATCAAATATAAGACTTCTCATTGGTGCCATACCAGCACCTCCACCTATAAAAACCATCTCTTTTTTTGTTTCTCTGGCAAAAAAGTCACCAAAAGGACCTGAGATTGTGACATCATCACCTTTTTTTAAATTAAAAATATAAGAAGACATTTTTCCTGCAGGTATACCTGATGATCCAGGAGGAGGGGTTGCTATTCGAACATTAAGCATCACAATGCCTTTTTCTGCTGGATAATTTGCCATAGAGTAGGCTCTCTCAATCGGCTCATCAATCGATGAGTTTACATCCCAAATTTTAAATCTGTCCCAATCTTCATGATATTCTTTTGCGATATCAAATTCTTTATAGGAGAGTGTGTGAACGGGTGCTTCAATTTGAATATAGCCCCCCGCTTTAAAATCTACATCTTCATCTTTCGGTAACTCTATAATTAACTCTTTTATAAAAGTAGCAACATTATCATTACTTAAAACTTTGCATTGCCATTTTTTAACGCCAAAAACTTCCTCAGGAACCTCGATTTCCATATCTTGTTTAACAGCTACCTGACAAGAAAGCCTGTCTCCACAGGACGCATCTTTTTTACTGATATGCCCTTCTTCAGTTGGTAAAATAGACCCTCCTCCCGAGTGTATTCTGACCTTGCATTGGGCACATGTGCCACCACCGCCGCATGCAGAGGGTACAAATAATTTTTCTGCCGCTAATGATTGCAAAAGCTTCCCGCCAGCTGGTACCTTTATTGTTTTTTCACCATTAATAGTAATATTAACTTCCCCAGAAGACACAAACTTACTTCTCGCATAGATAATTACTGTCACCAAAGACAATACTATTAAAGTAAAAAGAGTAACTCCAAGAATAAAAGTATCCATAAAAA
>CAZPCL010000044.1:0-7625 GCA_964585105.1 uncultured Methylobacillus sp. | reverse complement strand
CTTTTCATCGATGAAGGCTCAGCACTTAACTCTTATGAGCTTAGAGCTCGAGCTAGAAGACTTCATCGATCAACTGAAGGTGGTTTGGGATTAATAGTTGTTGACTATATTCAACTTATGTCTGCGTTAGGTGGGCAACAAGGTGAAAATAGAGCTACAGAAATATCTGAAATTTCTCGATCATTAAAATCACTTGCTAAGGAGTTAAATGTTCCAGTTGTGGCATTATCCCAACTTAACAGAAATGTAGATAGTCGGCCTGATAAAAGACCACAAATGTCTGATTTAAGAGAATCCGGGGCCATAGAGCAAGATGCAGATGTGATTATGTTTATATACCGCGATGAAGTTTATAATCCAGACTCTCCTGATAAGGGAATCGCTGAAATAATTTTAGCAAAACAAAGAAGTGGTCCAATTGGAACAGTAAAATTAACTTTTATTGGTGAATTTACGCGGTTTGAAAATTATGCTAATCCTGGATACGAGTCAGGTTATTAAATTAAATGCGACCATTAAAAGCGACAATTAACCACCAAGCCTTATTGAATAATCTTTATTGTGTAAAGGGAATGGCGAGTAAAAGTAAAGTGATGGCTGTTCTTAAAGCAAATGCATATGGACATAGTTTATTAGATGTCGCTAAAACATTAAAAACAGCAGATGGCTTTGCAGTTTTATCAATTGATGAAGCAGCTATACTAAAAGAAAATTTTCCAAAGCATACTGTTTTGCTGCTGGAAGGATTTTTTGATAGAAGTGAAATTGAAATTGCTTCTAAATTAGGTATTAATGTCACTATTCATAATCAAAGACAAATTGATTTAATTGAAGAAATGAGACCAAATTTTCCAATCAATATCCACTTAAAAATCAATACAGGCATGAATAGGTTGGGTTTTATGCCAGCTGAGATAAGCTACCTACTTGAATCATTAAGCAGTAATCCCTATATCGCAGAAATAGTTTTAATGACTCATTTTTCTACTGCTGATGAAGAAACAGGTGTAGAAAAACAACTTAGCGCATTTAACCTCATTTCTGACAATTATAATTACCTCGCTTCAGTAGCAAATTCCGCAGCTATTATTAGGTATCCAGAAACTAGGCTAGATTGGGTAAGACCAGGTATTATGCTTTATGGTCTCTCACCATTTGAAGATAAAAGTTCAAAAGACTTAGGCTTAACGCCAGCTATGTCTTTAACATCTGAAATTATTGCAGTTCAGGAAATAAAAGCCGGAGATTCAGTCGGCTATGGGTTAGACTTTAAAGCAGTTAAAGATATGAAAATTGGAGTTGTAGCATGTGGTTATGCAGATGGTTATCCAAGGCATGCCCAAAAAGGGACACCTGTTGCCATTGATGGCCAAATATCAAACTTAATAGGGCGAGTTTCAATGGATATGCTTTATGTAGATATTTCTCAAATAACTAACGCTAATATTGGCTCAAAAGTTGAATTATGGGGTGAGCAGGTTACTGCTGATTCGGTTGCCAAATTTTCTGGGACAGTTGGGTATGAATTAATTTGCGCTGTTTCAGCCTCAAAAAGAGTCCCGTTGAGAAGTATTAATGCCTAAAAGTAAAATTGCTTATCAATGCACGGAGTGTGGAGGAAAATCGACTAAGTGGCAAGGCCAATGCCCGCATTGTTTTGGTTGGAACACACTAGTTGAAAGTTTGGTTGAAAGTAAAGGTTCGTCAAGATATGCTGCATTAACAAAATCCAATGAATTAACAAAGTTAGATCAAGTAGCGACAATAGATGTTTTAAAAAGACAAACCAAAATATCAGAGTTTGATCGTGTTTTAGGAGGTGGGTTTGTTCCTGGAGGAGTTATTTTACTTGGAGGTGATCCTGGAATTGGTAAATCTACAATATTAATTCAAGCATTGTCAAAAATAACACAAGACCCCAACGAGCCTTGTGACGTGATTTACATTAGTGGTGAGGAATCATCCCAACAAATTGCAATGAGAGCTAAACGACTTGAACTTGAGGTTTCTGACATTTCAATTTTATCTGAGATTAATCTAGAGAAAATAGTCAATACCATAGAGAAATATAAGCCTAATGTAGTTGTAATTGATTCGATCCAGACGATTTATTCAGAAGAAGTAACATCAGCCCCTGGATCAGTAACTCAAGTTAGGGAGTGCTCAGCTCAGCTAACAAGAATAGCCAAGCAACATAGTATTACAATTATTTTAGTTGGTCATGTTACGAAGGAGGGTACTTTGGCAGGCCCAAGAGTATTGGAGCACATTGTTGACACAGTTCTTTATTTTGAGGGAGACCCTAGTTCAAGTTTCAGAATGATTCGAGCATTTAAAAATAGATATGGTGCAGTAAATGAATTAGGTGTTTTTGCAATGACAGAAAAAGGACTTAAGGAAGTAACTAATCCTTCAGCACTTTTCTTATCACACCATCACAAGCAAGTTAATGGCTCTTGTATCACATGTATCCAAGAGGGCTCGAGGCCTATGTTAATTGAGATTCAAGCCTTAGTTGATGGAGCCCATGGAAATTCCCCTAAGCGACACTCAGTCGGATTAGATCCAAATCGGTTAGCAATGTTATTGGCTTCTCTTAACAGACATGCCGGAGTGGCCAGTTATGACCAGGATGTATTTGTAAATGCTGTTGGTGGTGTGAAAATAACAGAACCAGGTGTAGATTTAGCAATATTATGTGCCATTGTTTCATCCTTTAAAGGTAAGCCCTTAGAGCCAAAAACAGTAATATTTGGTGAAATAGGTTTAGCAGGAGAGGTGAGGCCTGTTCAGCGAGGCCAAGAAAGGCTTAAAGAGGCAGCAAAATTAGGATTCACACGAGCAATTATTCCAAAAGCAAATCAAGCCAAACAAAATATAAGTGGAATTGAAATTTTACCGGTAGAGACGCTTCACCAGGTACTAACTATTATTGGAAAATAAAATTAGTCATTGAAGGCAAGATTTATCCTATGAAATCCAGTTGTAATTGAAATAAGTGAGTAAAGTGATCAAAAATTTCTTCGAGTTTGATAAAGCTATCCTTTGGTTGAGCAGATTTTCTGGATTATCCTTAACAATTTTAGAGAGCAGTACGAAGTAAATATTCCCCATCATTAAGCCAGGCTTCTGATCAACCTTATCTTCATCAGGTAAATTATCAATTGCTAGCTTATAAAAATATTGCGCTCGTTGAGTCTGATTTTTAACTAATTTTTTTATTTTTTGACCTTTAGCATTATTAAAAATTTCAGCTTCAGTAATATTAAATCTTTTAAGGTCATCTTTTGGAATATAAATACGACCCCTTTTAGAATCCTCACCTATATCTCTTATAATATTTGTTAGTTGTAATGCAATACCTAAATTGTGGGCATACTTTAAAGTTTTGTTATCGGTGTAGCCAAATATTTTTGCAGATAATATCCCAACGGTGGAAGCAACTCTGTAACAGTAGAGCTGCAATTGTTTGAAATTTTCGTAACGATCGAAATCAAGATCCATCTCCATGCCATCTATTATTTCATTAAAGTAAGATTTTTCAAGGCCGTATTCAACAATATAAAATTTTAGCGCCTTAGTCACTGGGTGTTTTGGTTTGTTAGTATATAGGCGTTCGATTTCAGACCGCCACCAATCTAACTTACTCTTACCAATCTTGTATCCATTATTTTCATCAACTATGTCATCTACTTCCCTGCAAAATGCATAGAGTGCCGTAAGTGCATTTCTTTTATTCTTATTAAGAAATATAAAGGCAAAAAGAAAGCTGGAGCGACTTTCTTTAGTTTTTTTTCTACAATATTCTTCTGGTGTCATTTTGAAAGAATACATTTAAAGAATAGTAGTAACCAATCTATTTTAGATAGTTTTGGCGGTTTAGTGAATAAATTACAATCATCATTATTAATTCTACTTGTTAATAGTTTTGCAGCGCCAATCATAATTTTAATTTGCAGGTTTAGCCTGCCTTTGGTTTTTTTAAGCAAAGGTAGGCCATTTGAAATACTTGTATCTATAAGCTTAACCCAAGATTTTTTAAATTTTTTCCAATTGCTGTTAAATTTTTTATTATGAATATCTGTTATCTCAAGGTTATATTTTTTCATCTGATTTATTGGAATGTACAGCCTATCTTTTAATATGTCTTCATAAATGTCTTGACTCATTCCGATTAGAGCAAGAGCATGACAAATAGAATTAGAGTAATTAATATTTTCATTGGTATTTTTATTGAATAGAGCAAGTATCATTTCTCCTGCTGGAGCAGCAGCTTTATTAGTATAGTTTATAAGTTCATCAAAATTTTTGTAACGTTTCTTTGTAACATCTTGTTTGAAAGCGTCAAGAAATCTTTGAAATAATGAGGTGGAAATAGAGTATTGGTTTATTACTTTATAAATATCTATAAATAATGGAGTAACATTTAAATTATTTTTTTTAAGAAAATTTAAATTATTCTGGTAAATTCCTATTTTTCTTAATCTTTCTTGATCTGATAGACTTCCTTCATCAGCTATATCATCAACAGCCCGAGCAAACTGGTAAAGTATGGTTGCAGCATCGCGAATTTTCTGTGGATATAAAAAAGTTGCTACAGGAAAATTTTCATAGTGCTTTTTACTTTCTTTTCCTGCTTCCAAGGTAATATAATGTTTCATAAATAAAGTATGCCATAGTTGTTAAATAATTTTTATATCATGGAAAAAATATGTTTGGTATTATAGGTGGTACAGGATTAGGTAAAATTGATGATCTAATTATTGAAAAAAAAGAAACTATTAAGACTCCTTATGGCGATACTTCAGAGCCTTTGTCATTTGGATTGCTAGGAAAACATAAAGTTATTTTTTTAGCCCGTCATGGAAGCGATCATTCTATTCCACCTCACTCAATAAACTATCAAGCAAATATATGGGCTTTGAATTATGTTGGGGTAAATAACCTTATTGGTATTAATACAGTAGGTTCTATCCAGGTAGAGTTTGTGCCTGGAGACTTTGTATTTCCTAACCAAATAATTGATTACACGCACTCTAGGGAGGGTACTTTTTTTGATGGGATTAAGCAACCTGTTAAACATATTGACTTCACTAATCCATTTAATAACTTACTTCGTGATAAATTTATTCAAACATCAAATAATTTAAAATTTAAAAGTCATTCAGAAGCAGTTTATGGTTGCGTTCAAGGACCTCGTCTTGAGTCAGTGGCTGAAATTAATCGTTATGAAAATGATGGAGTAAGCGTGGTTGGGATGACTGGAATGCCAGAAACATCTTTAGCACGGGAGATGGATTTAAATTATGCGATAATTTGTCCAGTTGCCAATCATGCGGCCGGTAGGGGTTTGAATAAAAATGGAATTTCTCACGAAGAAATTAATGCTAACTCAAAAAAAATGGCTTTTAATATAGGTAATTTAATTAAAGGGGTTATAGAGTCTTATGGCAATTAGAGAAATAATAAAAATGGGTCACCCTTTATTGTTGGAACAATCCCAACCAATAGCTGGCTTTGACACACCTGAGTTACATATGCTAATCGAAGATATGATTGAGACTATGGAGAATGCTAGTGGTGCTGGGCTTGCTGCTCCTCAAATTGGAGAGGGGATACAATTGGTTATATTTGGTGTTGAAGATAATGAAAGGTATGAGGAAGCTGAGCATGTTCCTTTCACTATTTTAATAAATCCTGTAATTACGCCACTAACTGAAGAAATGGAAGATGATTGGGAGGGATGTTTATCTGTGCCAGGTATGAGAGGTTTGGTCCCTAGATTCAAAAAAATTAACTACAGAGGCTTTGATCAATTTGGAAAGCCAATTGATAGAGATGTTGATGGATTTCATGCAAGGGTTGTTCAGCATGAATGTGATCATTTAATTGGTATGCTGTACCCTATGAGAATAAGTGATTTAAGATTTTTTGGTTTTGAAGAAACATTATTTTCTGAATAAATACTTCTAGTAAATTCTTCAATATGATAAAATCCCTCACTTCGGAAGAGTGGCAGAGCGGTTTAATGCACCGGTCTTGAAAACCGACGTGGGTTCATACCCACCGTGAGTTCGAATCTCACCTCTTCCGCCATTTTCCCTTTTCATAAAAAACCCTCGTAAACAAGGGTTTTTTTAATTCAAATTAAATAAACTTATTGCTACAAATTTAAATCTTGATTATCAATAAACTCTTGAGTCTTTTGTTGCCGGGCTATCCAATTTTCAATTACTGCATAACTCCATAATGTTGTTCTGTCACCTATCTTGATAGCTGTTGGAAACTTACTGTCCTTAATCCATTTCTTGAGGGTATCTTTGTCTATCTTTAGAGTTTGTAATGTCATCAATATTTAAGTAACTATCTTTCATACTCTAATTACTAGCGAAAATTTGAGTGCCATGCCTCTATATATAGTCAGGGGAGCTACAAAAGAAATATTGTGTTTATTTAAAACTGAACTTTTAATATTACATTAATCAAAAGTTAATAAGAAATAATCTAAAATAAATATGAGAAAGGACTTTAATGAAGGAAAATACTATAGATTTCAAACATTTAGATAAAGTTAAATCAAGCTATCTAAAGCACTTATTCTATGCGTCAAAATTCAATTGTGTTGGTTTGTTAATTTTTATAACAGGATTGATACATAGTTTTTTACCTTTTTTATTTGCATATACCCCATATAAATTAGCAAAATATATCGTTGATGAAACGGAAAAACATCTTGGAAAACCTAAAGAATAAATTAAGTGAGGGTGTCTATGTTAAGTCTAGTGGAACCACTGGATTACCAAAAAATATTTTTCGAACACCGGAGAATCTAAAGTATTGCAATAATGTTGCAATAGATTCTCAAAAAATTACAAAGAATTCTCGTATATACACTGTTTGCAAAATGGAGCATGCAGGTGGAATGTTAGCGCAAACTTTACCAGCTATAAGTGTAGGTGCTGATGTTGTTGTTGAAGATTTTAATGTAAAAAGATTCATTAAAGAAATACATAAATATACTCATACCCATATAACTCCAAGGCAAGCTAAGATTATTATGAGTAGTAAAAATTTTTCTGAAATAAATTTATCTAATATATGGGTAACTTGTGGGAGTGATCGGATAGATTGGGAAGTGATAACAGCATTTGTAAATAAAGGTGCAACTTTTATGGCAAATTGGGGAATGAGTGAAATTGGGCCATGCGCAATAAATACTGTTTTTTCAAATATAGACTATGTCAAAAATTATATTTCATTAGCGCCAAGCAACTTAACTATAATAGGTGAAAATTTTTATTGTGATTATCAAATATCTGAGTCAAACGAACTAATTGTTAAGGGGGATATATGTGTTTATGATGATTGGTTTTTTACTGGAGACTTAGTGGTAAAAAAAAATAAACTAACATATGACAAAAGTCCTGTTCTTTATTACTTAGGCAGGAATTAATTTTTACAGTACCTTTCTTCTTACACTTCATTTGCCCACATAAGTATCTGGGGGTAAACTAGTCTTATGAAAAAACTACTCCTACTCTTATTCTTAATACCTAATTTAGGGTTTGCTGATGGTTACCAATCATGCAAACAGCTTGAGAAAAGTGAGAAAAGATACCTTCCAG
>CAZPCL010000043.1:0-8039 GCA_964585105.1 uncultured Methylobacillus sp. | reverse complement strand
AACTAAAACTGAAACTTAAAAAAAATTATGATTAAGAAAAACTTTTTAACAGGCTTGTTAGTTTTAATTCCCCTTATTTTAACATTTTGGGTGCTGTTCTCTTTGATTAAGTTTTTAGATCAAATATTATTTTTACTACCAGAAACTCTTAGGCCAGATTATCTTCTAGGAACTGAAGTGTTTGGATTTGGTGTGTTTCTTACATTTATTATCATAGTAGTCACTGGCATAATCGCCAATAACTTCTTTGGTAAAAAAGTTATTGGCTTGTATGAATTACTTCTTAATCGACTTCCTTTTGTTAAATCAATTTATAAGAGTATTAAACAGGTTTCGGACACTTTACTTTCAAGCTCAGGAGAGGCATTTAGTAAGGCAGTTTTAATTGAATTTCCAATTGCTGGTACGTATACTTTTGCATTTATAACTGGAGAGCCAGATGAGATAATAACAAAGGACATTAAGGGTAAGTATGTGAATGTCTACGTACCAACAACACCTAATCCAACATCTGGATATACATTAATGGTACCGAAAAATAAAGTTGTTGAGTTAGATATTAGTGTAGACCAAGTGCTTAAATACGTTATCTCAATGGGCGTGGTTCCTACAGGCAAGAAACTGAATCAAAAAAAATAATTACTTTTGGAAGAAAATTTAGATGAGAACGCATTACTGTGGTGAATTAAATAAAAGTCATGAAAATAAAGAAGTAGTCCTTTGCGGCTGGGCTCACAGAAGAAGAGATCATGGGGGTGTGATTTTTATTGATTTAAGAGATAAAGAAGGATTGGCGCAGATAGTTATTGATCCCGATACGCCCGAAGCTTTTAGTATTGCTGAAAAAATTAGAAGTGAGTTTGTATTAAAGGTTACATGTAAGGTTCGAATGAGGCCTGAGGGAACGATTAATTCAAACTTACCTTCGGGAGAAATAGAAATGTTAGCATCCGAGGTCGAGATTTTAAATGAGTCTCTTACCCCACCATTTATGTTGGATGACGATACAATTTCAGAGGCTGTTCGGCTTGAATATCGTTTTATTGATTTAAGACGCGATGTAATGCAAAAAAATCTTAAATTAAGAAATAACACTTCAAAAAGTGTCAGAAATTTTTTAGATCAAGAGGGATTTATTGAATTAGAAACTCCAATATTAAATAGAAGTACTCCAGAAGGAGCTCGAGATTATTTGGTGCCATCTAGAGTTCACCAGGGTGAATTTTTTGCTTTACCGCAATCTCCTCAACTGTTTAAACAAATCTTAATGGTATCTGGTTTTGACCGATATTATCAAATTGCTAAATGTTTTAGAGATGAAGACTTGCGGGCTGATCGGCAACCTGAATTTACTCAAATTGATATCGAAGCATCATTTATTGATGAAGAAAAAATTATTGAGATTTCTGAAAAAATGATCAAAAGAGCTTATTCAGAAGTATTAAATGTTAATTTATCCGATGATTCGTTCCCTAAAATATCGTATAAGGAGGCGATGAGTCGATATGGCTCTGATAAGCCTGATTTAAGAGTAACTCTTGAATTAACTGAAATGACTGAAGAAATGCAAAATGTTGATTTCAAAGTATTTTCTTCTGCTGCAAATATGGAAAATGGAAGAGTCGCTGCACTTCGAGTTCCGGGAGGAGCAGATTTATCGCGTTCAGAAATAGACGCTTACACTGAATTTGTAAAAATTTATGGAGCTAAAGGCCTGGCTTATATTAAAATTAAAGACAAATCCATTTTAAATGAAGAAGGCCTTCAAAGTCCAATTGTAAAAAATATACATACTAAAGCGCTTGAAGCAATTATTGAAAAAACTAATTCAGAAAATGGGGATTTAATTTTCTTTGGTGCAGATAAAACAAAGATAGTGAATGAGGCCATAGGAGCATTAAGAGTAAAGATTGGCCATGAAAAAAATCATCTTAACGATAAAGAATGGGCAGCATTATGGGTAGTTGATTTTCCAATGTTTGATTATGATGAAACATCAAAGACTTGGAATGCTCTTCATCATCCGTTTACTGCACCGCAAGATGGACATGAAGAATATCTGGAATCGGATCCTGGAAAATGCTTATCAAAGGCATATGACATGGTTATAAACGGTTGGGAGATGGGCGGTGGATCAATTCGTATTCACAAATCAGACCTGCAATCTAAAGTATTTAAAGCGCTAGGAATTTCCGATGAAGATGCGAAAGATAAGTTTGGATTTTTATTAAATGCATTACAGTATGGAGCCCCACCTCACGGCGGAGTAGCTTTTGGTTTAGATAGAATAGTTACTTTACTAGCAGGTTCTGATTCTATCAGAGATGTAATAGCTTTTCCAAAAACACAAAAAGCTCAGTGTTTGATGACAGAATCACCAAATAAAGTTGATGAAAAGCAGTTAAAAGAATTACATATAAAAGTACGAGCTTCAAATGTTGAGCAAAAGAATGATTAACGGGTTGAATCATTATAATCTTAGGTCTGAAGCTAAGATGATGGAAGTCTTAAAAATTTTTTATATAGAAATTGTTGGTCTCAAATTAGGAGTTAGACCACCATTCAAAAGTAATGGTTATTGGTTAAATGTTGGTGGTAAAGATATTTTGCACCTGAGTGAAGCCAAAAAAATAGGCAACAATCCTGCCAATACAAAAAATACTTTTGATCATATGGCTTTTAGCGCAGACAATAAGGATGAGTATATAAGAATTTTAAAAAAACAAGATATAGAATATTATTTACGGGAAGTCCCTGAAATAGGAACTGAACAAATATTTTTTAAGGATCCAGCTGGGAATGGAATTGAATTAATTTTTTGTGAAACTAAATTAAGGACATAAAATGTCTGAAAATCAAAAAGTAAAAATATACATAGGTTTTGATCAAAGAGAATCGGTTGCCTATCATACCTTTGTTCAAAGTCTAATCGACAAAGCATCAATTCCATTGCAAATAACTCCCCTTGCCGTTAAAAATTTGAATATCTACGAAGAAAAACATAAGGATAAGAGTAATGATTTTGTATACTCACGTTTTTTAACTCCATTTTTAAATGATTTCGAAGGCTGGGCAATTTTCGCTGATGGCGATATGGTATGTCAGACTGATATTAAAGAGTTACTTGATTTAAGAGATGATTCAAAAGCTTTACAAGTCGTTAAACATGACTATCAAACAAAAGCGTATCAAAAATATTTAGGAAATATCAATCAAGATTACCCAAGAAAGAATTGGTCTAGCGTAATTTTATGGAATTGCGCACACCCGAAACATAAAATTTTGACCCCAGATTTTGTCTCAAATCAATCAGGAAAATATTTGCATAGGTTCTCATGGCTTGAAGATGATGAAATTGGAGAGCTATCAAAAGAGTGGAATTGGCTAGCAACTGAATATCCCAGTAATGAGCAGGCTAAAATAATTCATTACACTTTAGGGACTCCCTGCTTTAAGGATTATAGAGATACAGAAATGGCAGATATATGGTTAAATAAATTTGGTCGTTCAAATGATGGTATGGAGGAATAGTTTATGAAAAGTTATCGTAAGGAATTATGGTTTAATGCCCCTGAGAGGATGCACTTTACCAATATTACTTCTGAGATTAAATCTTGTTTAGATGAAAGCAATATAGAAGAAGGTTTTATTTTAGTTAATGCTATGCATATTACAGCGAGTGTATTTATTAATGATGACGAATCTGGATTACATCATGATTATAAAAAATGGCTAGAACATCTTGCACCTCATGAGCCTATCAGTGGTTATAGACATAACGATACAGGCGAAGATAATGCTGATGCACATATGAAGCGACAAGTTATGGGTCGTGAGGTTGTTGTTGCTATAACAAATGGCCAGTTAGATTTTGGACCATGGGAGCAAATATTTTACGGAGAGTTTGATGGGAAAAGAAAAAAACGGGTTCTTGTAAAAATAATTGGAGAGTAAGCAGCCTTCATAATAGGGATAAATATTTAGGAGTATAAAGGCGTATGGCAGGTCATTCAAAATGGGCAAATATTCAGCATCGCAAAGGTAGGCAGGATGCTAAGCGTGGAAAAATTTTCACAAAGCTGGTTAAAGAAATTACAGTTGCTGCTCGAATGGGGGGTGGAGATGTAAATTTTAACCCAAGATTAAGAACTGCAGTTTCTGGCGCTAAAGAAGAAAGTATGCCTGCAGAAAATATTACTAGAGCTATAAAAAGAGGAACTGGCGAACTAGAAGGTGTTAATTATGAAGAAATTCGGTACGAAGGTTATGGAGTTAATGGAGCAGCAATCATTATTGACTGTCTGACTGACAATAAGCAACGAGCAGTTGCAGATGTTAGGCTAGCCTTAAGTAAAAATGGGGGTAATTTAGGAACTGATGGCTGTGTCTCATATTTATTTAAACATTGTGGAAATATATTCTTTGCACCGGGGGTAAATTCTGAAGAGTTAGCAGAGATTGCAATTGATTTGGGCGCAGAGGATATTATTGATAATGAAGATGGAAGTTTAGAGATTGTGACCTCTCCAAGTGATTTTTTGAATATCAAAGAAGGATTAGATAAAGCAGATTTTAAATATGAATTTGCTGAATTAACAATGAAAGCTGAAACTGAAACTGAATTAAAAGGATCTGATGGAGAAAGGATGAGAAGAATTCTAGATTTTCTTGAGGATTTAGACGACGTCCAAGAGGTTTATACAAATGTTGTAATAGAGGATAATTAAATTAAAACTGCCAATAAAATTCTTGGAATAGATCCGGGGTTAAGGGTAACAGGGTATGGAGTAATATTTAATTCATCAGGTACTATTCGATATGAATCCAGCGGAATTATTAAGACAACTAATCAAGATACAGATTTGGCTTCACGTATTAAAATAATCCTTACAGGACTAGAAGAGGTAATCAACCAATTTAGACCTGACTGTGTTGCGATTGAGAAAGTCTTTGTCAATACAAATCCACAATCTACCTTATTACTAGGCCAAGCAAGAGGTGCAGCAATTAGTGCAGCAGTTATTAGGAACCTTGATGTTTACGAGTACACAGCGTTACAAGTTAAAAAATCAGTTGTAGGACTGGGCCACGCAAGTAAATCTCAGGTACAGCTAATGGTTCAAAGACTACTTAATCTTCCATCAATACCCAGTCCAGACTCGGCAGATGCTTTAGCTTGTGGCATTTGTCATGCTAATATTAGTAAAAGTTTTGCTAAGCTTGGAACTGGGAACCGAATGAAATCCGGAAGAATAATATGATAGGTAGAATTCAAGGACGCTTGCTGGAGAAAACCCCGCCTATGATCTTATTGGATTGTAATGGTGTCGGTTATGAAATTCAGGTCTCTATGCTAACATTTTATGATTTACCCGAAATAGGCACAGAAATTAAATTACTTACTCATTTTATTGTTCGTGAGGATGCTCAATTATTATTTGGATTCGCTTCGACCCAGGAGCGAAAATTATTTAGATTGTTAATTAAAGTTAATGGCATTGGTGCAAAAGTTGGATTATCAATTCTTGGTGGCATGACCGTTCAAGAGCTTATGACAGCAATCAGTAATCAAGAACCTGATTTATTAATTAAAATACCTGGTATTGGTAGAAAGACAGCAGAGCGACTAGTTTTGGAGTTAAAAGATAAATTTAATGCAGACCAAATAGAGATTACATCAAATAAAGAGCCAACAATACTTGATGACATTCAAAATGCATTAATTGCACTAGGCTATAGCTCAAAAGATGTAACTACTGTTAATAAGGAATTAGCCCCAGATATTTCTTTAAATGATGGAATTAGACAAGCATTAAAGCTACTGTCTAAAAACTTATAGTGATTTTAAAAAATGATTGAGCCAGATAGGTTTGTAGACCCCTTACCTTCAGACACTGAAGAAGAGACTCTTGAGCATGCTCTGAGACCAAAGAAGCTTGATGAGTATGTTGGTCAAGAAAAAATTAGAGAGCAGCTTGAAATTTTCATTGATGCAGCTAAGAAAAGGAATGAAGCTTTAGATCATGTTTTATTATTTGGCCCTCCTGGCCTTGGTAAGACAACTTTAGCTAATATTATTGCAAAAGAAATGGGTGTAAATTTGCGCCAAACTTCAGGCCCAGTTCTAGAAAAAACAGGTGATTTAGCAGCCTTATTATCAAATCTAGATGAAAACGATGTTTTATTTATTGATGAAATTCATAGATTATCTCCAGTTATTGAGGAGATTCTGTACCCAGCAATGGAGGATTATCGTTTAGACATTATGATTGGTGAGGGGCCATCGGCTCGTTCGGTAAAGTTAGAATTACCACCGTTTACCTTAATTGGGGCAACAACAAGAGCTGGTATGCTCACCAACCCACTTAGAGATAGATTTGGCATTGTATCGCGATTAGAATTCTATTCGAGACAGGAGCTCACTAAAATTGTTAGTAGATCTGCAGGTCTTTTAGAAGTTAAAATTGATAAAGAAGGTGCAAATGAGATTGCAAATAGATCCAGAGGAACACCAAGAATTGCAAATCGACTACTAAGACGTGTTCGAGATTTTTCTGAAGTAAAATCTGATGGCAAAATTAATAAATTAATAGCTGACGATGCGTTAAAAATGCTTGATGTAGATTTAATTGGCTTAGACTTGATGGATAGAAGTTTTTTACTTGCAATTATCGAAAAATTCTCTGGCGGGCCTGTAGGACTTGATAATATTGCAGCTGCGATAGGAGAAGAGAAAGAAACTATTGAAGATGTGATTGAACCTTATTTGATTCAACAAGGTTATTTAATGCGAACGCCAAGAGGTAGGGTTGCGACCCCAAAAGTGTATGAACATTTTGGTTTAAAAAAGCCCAAAGATAATTTAAAAAATGATCTATGGGAAGAGTGATGTTTCAATGGGATACAAGAGTATATTTTGAAGATACGGATAGTGGAGGCGTCGTTTATCATGCCAATTATCTCAAATTTATGGAGAGAGCAAGAACCGAATGGTTAAGAAGTCTAGGATTAAACCAAACAAAATTAAAAAAAGAAGATAAGGTGATGTTTGTTGTCAGAAAGATTAATATTCAATATAAAATACCAGCAAGGTTTAATGATCAATTAGTGGTTAATACTGACCGACTCAAAACTACTGATTATTCGATTATACTGAAGCAAAATATTTATAGAGATAGTGAAGTAATTACTCAAGGACAAGTTGAAATTGTTTGTATTAATTCTGACATTTTTAAACCTGTACGCATTCCAAAAATGACTAAACAACTTATGGAGACAATATAATGGTAGGAAGCGATTTATCATTTTTTTCACTAATTTTAGGCGCAAGCTTACCCGTACAAATCGTAATGTTAATTTTAATATTAGCTTCAGGTATGTCTTGGAAGTATATTTATTTAAAAATAAAAGTACTAAAAATCACAGAAGAAAATACAGATGAATTTGAAAAATTTTTCTGGTCTGGCGGTGACTTAACCGAACTATATAACTCATTAAACTCTATACATGGTGAGAGGAATGGGCTGGCTACAATTTTTAAAGCCGGCTATAAAGAATTTATGAGCCAAAAAGACTCAAGGGCTTTCGATAAGAAAAGTATAGAAAGCGTAAGAAGAGCAATGAGTGCGAGTTATAACAGAGAAGTAGATTCTTTAGAAAGACATTTGCCATTTCTAGCATCTGTTGGATCTGTTAGTCCTTACATAGGTTTATTTGGAACTGTATGGGGAATAATGAATGCATTTATTGGCCTCTCAAACGTGGCACAAGCTTCTCTGGCACAAGTTGCACCTGGGATTGCAGAGGCATTGATTGCAACTGCTATTGGATTATTTGCTGCAATTCCCGCTGTGATTGCATACAACAGATTTGCCGCTAAAGTCGATAGATTATCTATTAGATATGAAAGTTTTATGGAGGAATTCATCAATACAATAGATCGTAAGGGATAAATGCAATGAAAAAAAGACGATTAATGAATCAGATTAATGTAGTTCCATACATTGATGTAATGTTGGTATTACTTGTAATTTTTATGG
>CAZPCL010000042.1:0-8120 GCA_964585105.1 uncultured Methylobacillus sp. | reverse complement strand
CTCCCTTATACTATGATGCTTTTATTTCATGGCCCAATTTCAGATGGAATAGGACGAATTAAAGCTATGCAGTGGGGTTTATTATTATTTTTCTTTGCATCTATTGGGTGTGTATTTTCAACAACAATTGAGTCATTATGGTTCTTTAGGGCTTTACAGGGAATTGGAGGTGGTGCTGGAAGTGTGGTTGCAAGAGCTATGGTAAGAGACCTTTATGAAGGTGCAGAAGCGCAAAGGGTTATGGCTACAGTTCAAATTCTATTTGGTATAGCTCCGGCAATTGCTCCTATGATTGGAGGGCTCCTTTTGGGCTTTCATTGGCAAGGTATATTTGTTTTCTTAGCCCTCTATGCTGCAATTGCAATATTTATGGGTTCAAAAATATTACCAGAGACAATGAAAAAAAATATGCTTGTTCCAATTTCATTTAAAAGCATACTTGAAAGATATAAAATGTTATCAAGAAATAAAGAATATATCTTATTGATACTCTCTGTTTCTGCGAATTTTTCAGCGTTCTTTATTTATGTATTAGCAAGCCCTGTTTTTTTAATTGACCATCTAGGATTCACTACTCAGCAGTTTGGTTATTTATTTATACCAACAGTAACTGGAATGTTGATCGGTTCATTTATCGCGAAAAAAACCGCAGGGTTCATAAAACCAACCTTGATCCTTAGATTTGGTTATTATTTTATGTTTTTTATCTCACTGTCTAATTTGTTATTTTGTAGCTTTATACCAAATAATCCTCTTTATAATATTGGTTTTATTGCGCTTTATAATATTGGTATGGCCTCTGTTATGCCTATTATTTCGCTAGCTGGATTAGATTGCTTTCCTAAAATTAGAGGGACTGCAGCCTCAGGACAGGCTTTTACACAAATGCTATTTGCTTCAATTGTTGCTGGATTTATAGTGCCTATTCTTTGGTTCTCAACATTTGGACTATCACTCGGACTGTTCTTATTAATTAGTTTTGGCTCACTTACAATCACCAGAACAAACCTGTGGAAATCATAATAGCCACTTAATTTTAAAATGTATAAATATTTATTCTTCGATTAGCAGTTTGCGCTTATCAGCCGCGCCATTAAATTTATCTGCATCGGGAAGAGGATCTTTTCTTGCAGTTATAACTGGCCATACCTTCGCTAGCTTGGCATTAATTTCTATATATTCATATTGATCTTCTGGCACATCATCTTCAGCAAAAATTGCCTCTGCTGGGCATTCAGCAACACATAAAGTGCAATCAATACATTCTTCAGGATCAATTGCTAGAAAGTTTGGGCCCTCAACAAAGCAGTCAACAGGACAAACATCGACACAATCTGTGTATTTACATTCAACACATCCTTCAGTTACTACATAAGTCATTTTTTCTTTCCCTTAATCTATTTAAATATATTTTATGTTATTTTTTATTCTAATCTAATAGTTGAATCATACCTGCTCCAACTGTGTGGTAAGTGGTTTCGTCTACAATTATAAATGCTCCAGTCCTTCTATTTTCTTTATAGCTATCAGCGATTAGTGGCTGGGCTAATTTAAAAGAAATACTTGCGATATCATTTGTTTTAAGTTCCTTAGCATCTTCCGAATCAAGAGAGTTAATATTTATTTTAAAGTTAATTGCTAAAATTTTAGCTTTAGATGTTTGAGACGCATGCATAAGCAAATAAGTTCTATTGGATGAAAGAGGAGTTTCAGAAAGCCAACAAACCATAGCTGTAAATTCTTTTGTTGCATTAATAGAATCATTACGATGAACTAACATATCTCCTCTCGATATATCAATTTCGTCCGAAAGTGAAACTGTAACTGATTGTTCTGGTATTGCTTCTTCAATTATTTTTTCACCAATTCTAATTTCTTTTATTGATGATTCATACCCAGAAGGTAAAACCTTAATTTTATCATTAACTTTCAAAAAACCAGACTCAACCCGGCCCATAAAGGCTCTAAAATCATGAAGCTCTTCGTCAGCAGATTCCCCAGGTCTGCATACGTATTGGATGGGTAGGCGTAATGACGCTTCTTTAATATCCTCACTAGTATCAAGATTCTCTAGTAAGTGAAGAAGAGTTGAGCCCTTAAACCAATTCATCGAATCACCTCTATCAACAATCATATCACCTGTAAGTGCAGACATAGGTATAAAATCAACATTAACTTTCCCATTTAAAGAAGATATATTTCTCTCAAATTCGCTATAGTTTGTACAAATAGATTTATAGATATTTTCGTCATAATTGATCAAATCCATTTTATTAATAGCAACAATAATATGTTTAATTCCGAGTAATTTTGCCAAATAAGTATGACGTTTGGTTTGAGTTAATATTCCTTTTCTTGCGTCTATTAGAATAATTGCTAATTGCGCAGTAGATGCTGCTGTAACCATGTTTCGTGTGTATTGTTCATGACCAGGAGCATCAGCGATAATGTACTTACGTTTACCAGTACTAAAATATCGATATGCTACATCAATTGTGATTCCTTGCTCTCTTTCCGCCTGAAGTCCATCTGTTATCAATGAAAGATCAATATCTGACATACCTTTTTTCTTTGAAGTTTTTTCAATTTGACTTAATGTATCAGTTAAAATTGTTTTGGTATCAAATAGAAGTCTTCCTATTACCGTACTCTTTCCATCATCAACACTTCCACAAGTCATAAATCTTAGTACAGTATCATCTATAGGTTTTTGCATTTTAAAAGTATCCTTCTTTTTTTCTGAGCTCCATGGATGCTTCAGAAACTTGATCATCAAGACGTGTAGCACCTCTTTCTGAGATTGATGTTGATGCTGTTTCTAATATTATCTTTTTAACTGTATTTGCATCACTTTCTACTGGTGCCGTACATGTTATATCTCCAACAGTTCTAAATCTAACCAAGACACTCTCAATTACTTCATTTTCTTTTACAGGAGTTATTTTAGTAATTGGGATTATAGAGCCAGATCTTCTTACAATTTCTCTTTTATGTGCAAAATAAATATTAGGTAATTCTAATTTTTCTCGATCTATGTATTGCCAGACATCCATTTCTGTCCAATTAGATATTGGAAATGCTCTAATATTTTCCCCGTTATGAGTTTTTGCATTGTATAAGTCCCAAAGTTCAGGCCTTTGATTTTTTGGATCCCATTGCCCAAATTCATCACGAAAGCTCATTATTCTTTCTTTTGCTCTTGCCTTTTCTTCATCTCTTCTAGCCCCTCCAATACAGCAATCAAATGCATGTTCTTCAATAGCTTCCAATAGTGTAATTGATTGATATTTATTTCTGGGCTCATCACTTGATTTCAAAACAATAGTGCCTTTTTTTATAGAGTCTTCAAGCGAAGCTATAATTAATCTCTCACCTAAGTCATGAACTTTCTTATCCCTAAAGTTAATTACTTCAGAATAGTTATGACCAGTATCTATATGCATCAATGGAAAAGGAAATCTTCCAGGCCTAAAAGCTTTTTCTGCAATTCTTAACAGGCATAGGGAGTCTTTTCCTCCCGAGAAAAGCAAAACCGGGTTACTACATTGTCCTGCAACTTCCCGCATAATATGTATTGCTTCCGATTCTAACCAATCGAGATGCGTCAATACTTTTTTCATGACTCACTCCCTTGAATATGAAGACCGCATTCTCTTTTTTCATCTACTTTCGTTGGGTCAAAATAGTCGAATTCATTTTCTAAGTTATGCTCTTGCATATACTTTTCAAGATTTTTGTCAGACCAATAATAGAAAGGGCTAACTTTTAGCAACTCATCATTTGGCTTAGTTAGGATGTCAATATTATTTCTGAACTCAGTCTGACCTTTCCTTAGATTTGTCACCCATAAATCTGGTTTAATTTCCTGCATAGCTCTTCTAAAAGGCTCTAGTTTAACTTGCTCAGTAAATTCCTTGTGTTTCGGATCATCAATATCAGGCACTTTACCCATAAATACATCTCTATGGGCAGAGGTATGTGAGGGAACATATAATTTCAAATTTAAATTTAAAGAAGAAATAATTTTTTCAGCATAAATATAAGTTGCTTTAGTATTGTATCCAGAGTCGCACCATACAATTTTTATATCAGGCATAACCTCCACACATAAGTGAATTATTGCAGCTTCATAAGGTCGAAAGTTTGTAGTCAATATAGGATTCTTACTCCTACCAAAAGCCCATTCCATAATTTTTGACGGTTCTTTCTTTTTTAACTCAATATTAAAATTTGATATCTCTTGATTCATTTTTTACTAGCTTCCCTTTAAATATTATCGTTTATTACGTTTCCACGCTGGCTCTAAAATATCTACTGCTCCTTGGTACGGCTCACTAAAATCATCTAAACCATTAATCGCATCCAATGCATCACGATCTTTTCTTATTAGGTAACTATTAAAACCAGAGCGCTTAAGAAAAAATATTTGATCCCTTAATATATCTCCAATAGCTCTCAGTTCATTTGTAAAATTATATTTATTTCTCAGTTGGTTACCAATAGAAAAAATTCTTCCATCTGCAAATTTTTCGACATGAATAGCTATTAAAGGGAAGTCGTTTAGATCTCCAATTAATTGAATATATTTATCAATCTCTTCGTGTGTTGAGAGCCATATACCAATTTCTTTTTTTGTAATTCTTTTTTTTAGCTTATCTTGGTGGAGAAGAAAAACCTTCAATGGCAGCAAAATTTTACCTGTACCTGAAAAAATTGTTTTACTCACTTGTTCTTCTGTTGGATAGTCTTCCCCTGATAATTTAAAGGCAACTACCTTACCAGCTTGCATTCTAACTACTTCTTCCACTTTAGCTAAATCAACAGTTAACCAATCATTCTCGACTATCTGTTTATTCTTAATTAATTGTGATGTCATTCAATAACCTTTGATTTTTGATAGATATAATTTTTAAATGGGTCAAGACCTATTCGGGATACACAGTCTATAAATATCTCTTCTTCATTTCTATTAGCCAAATAAACTTCAATAATTTTTTTAATAATCAAAGGCATTTCTTCGGCAGTAAAAGAGGGCCCAATAACTTTTCCTATGCTAGCAAAGTTACCCTGATTGCCACCAAGTGTTACTTGATACCACTCACTTCCATCTTTATCAACACCTAAGATACCAATGTGGCCCACATGGTGGTGTCCACAAGCATTCATACAACCGGATATGTTTAGATTTAAATCTCCAATATCATGTAAATAATCCATGTCATCAAAGAGGTCTTGAATAGACTGTGCTATTGGGATACTTTTGGCATTAGCTAATGAGCAAAAGTCACCCCCAGGACAGCATATAATATCTGTTAGAAGACCTATATTTGGAGTCACCAAGTGATGCTCTTTCGCCTTGCTCCACAAATCATGTAATTTGTCTTCCTGAACATCTGCTAAGATTAAATTTTGTTCATGGGAGACTCTAATTTCACCAAAGCTATATTTATTTGATAAGTCTGCAACCGCTCTCATTTGAGATGATGAAGCATCCCCCGGAGCCCTACCTGTTTCTTTTAAAGAAAAAGTAACAGCACGATAACCTTTCTTTTTGTGGATATTTGTACATTTAGATAGCCACTGACCAAAAGCTTTTTCATTTTTGTAGTCACTTAGATTACTTTTTATATCTCTTTTGTAATTTGGTTCGGAAAAAAAATCTCCTATTCGATTGAGCTCTTCAGTATTTATAGTGTTTGGCCCATTTTTTATATATTTCCATTCATTTTCAACTAGTTTTTTAAATGCATCTATTCCAAGAGATTTTACTAATATCTTAATTCTAGCTTTGTACATATTATCTCTTCGTCCATAAAGGTTATAAACACGAAGTATTGCTTCACAATATGTCAAGATATGTTCCCACTCAAGCTCATTCTTTATGATAGAGCCAATAATAGGGGTCCTACCTAATCCACCTCCAACCCAAACTTTTATCGCCATTCTTTTATTTTTATTAATAAAAAACTCAAGACCAATATCATGACATTGTACTAACGCACGATCTTGTTTCGAGCCAGTGATGGCAATTTTAAATTTTCTTGGTAGTAAAGCAAATTCAGGATGAAATGTACTCCATTGACGGATAATTTCTGCTATGTGTCTAGGATCAATAATTTCATCTTTGGTAACCCCAGAAAATTGATCTGTAGTAATGTTTCTAATACAGTTACCTGAAGTTTGGATTGCATGCATTTCTACGTCAGCTAATTCTCTTAATATATTTGGAGTTTCTTCTAATCTCGGCCAATTAAATTGAATATTCTGTCTTGTACTAAAGTGACCATATCCTCGATCATATTTTTCAGAGATATCAGCTAATTTATTTAACTGCTTCGATGACAAAAGACCATAAGGTATAGCAACTCTTAGCATGGGTGCATGTCGCTGAATATAAAGCCCATTTTGAAGCCTAAGTGGCCTGAACTCTTCATCTGATAATTCTTTATTTAAGTAACGATTTAGCTGACCCTGGTACTGGTCTACTCTTTCGTTAACTATTTTCTGATCAATTTGATCGTATTTATACATATATAACCTTTTATTACTTAATTAATTGAATGCCTACAATTAATAAAACAATAGCTAAGATGTAGCGCAACCATTTTTCATCAATTTTTGAACTTAAATTACTTCCTAACCATATCCCTGGTATTGAACCTATTAGTAATGATAGCAATAAGTAAGTGTTAACTGTACCTAAATTCCAATGCCCTAGACCTGCAAAAAGAGTTAATGGAACAGCATGCGCAATATCAGTGCCGACTATCTTCTTTATACTCATTTTCGGATAGAGTAAAAGTAGCGCGGTTACACCCATAGCCCCTGCTCCAACAGAGGTTAAAGTAACTAGTATCCCTAATGATAAACCTAATAGGATTGTCATAATAGGAGTATTTTTTGAATCTCTTACCTTTTGCACAGTTGTTTTTTTAGATATCAGAGGTTGAAATATAACAGCAATGGACGTTAGGATTAGAGCCATACCTAAAGAAAAATTAATAATTTTTACATTTTCATATGCGTATAAATCAATCCCTTTTAAGTAGTAAGTCATTAAGAATGATGCAGGAATACTTCCCAACATTAAATTTCTTACAATCTTCCATTCAATATTTCCCAAACGGGAATGGGAAATAACCCCAGCTGATTTAGTGATTGACGCATATAAAAGGTCTGTACCAATCGCAATAGCAGTTGGAAATTTAAATACTAAAACTAAAAGAGGAGTCATCAATGAGCCTCCACCAACACCAGTTAATCCAACTAAAAGTCCAACAAAAAAACCAGAAACAATATACTCAATACCCATATATATACAATAAATTTTTATTTAATTTGTGTGAAATATATCAGATTTTGATATACTATTTTAATAATAAATAATTCTATCAATATAACTTTTAAATATATGAAATTACAACAATTAAGATGTGTTTACCAAATAGTCCAAAATGATTTTAATATTTCTAAGGCTGCTGAATTTTTGCACACGTCCCAACCTGGAGTTAGCAAACAATTACAACTTCTAGAGGATGAAGTTGGAATAAAGATTTTTCAGAGAAATGGGAAGAGACTTACTGGTCTTAGTGATGCTGGAAGTGCTTTATATAATTCTATTTCAGAAATTATTAGAGAGGTAGCTAATATAAAAAATATTTCTGGCGAATATGAAAAATATAACACTGGAACATTTACAATCGCAACAACCCATACTCAAGCAAGATATAAATTACCAAAAGTAGTTGAGGCTTTTGTGAAAAAATACCCTAAAATTAATTTAAATATTCATCAAGGCGATCCTTCGCAAGTTACTGAGGAGGTCTTAAAGGGGGATGCAGATGTTGGAATAGCTACTGAGTCAATTGGGAATAATGATAATATTATGTGTATACCCTGTTACTCATGGAATCGCGTCTTGGTATTTCCAAAAAATCATTCATTAATAGAGGCTAAAGAGATTACATTGCAAGATATTGCTTCGTATCCACTGATAACTTATGATTATGCATTTACTGGAAGCACAATTGTTTCAGAGGTGTTTAAGGAGGCAAATATCAGTCCTAATATTATGCTTACCGCAATTGATGCCGATGTAATAAAAACTTACGTAGAATTAG
>CAZPCL010000041.1:0-8358 GCA_964585105.1 uncultured Methylobacillus sp. | reverse complement strand
TGATCCTTGTGGCTTTAGTGGTCTAAAAATGGCACAATTATCTGACTTTAATATTAAAAAAACTGTGAAAAAATCTGGCCATGAAATTGCTTCCATTATTACTAAAAAATTAAACCAACACTATGAACAAAATAATAAAAATTAAAGAAATTGGTAAAGAAAAGATAGCCCGGCTACCGATAATAATCAATGAAGTAGGCAAATTAGCAAAACCTTCATGGATAAAGATGAAGCTACCTAATAGTGAAAAATTTCACGAAGTTAGTCGGCTACTTAAGGAAAATCAACTCAACACAGTGTGTGAAGAGGCAAGCTGTCCCAATATTGGAGAATGTTATAGTCAAGGCACTGCCACATTTATGATTTTAGGAGAAATTTGTACTCGACGCTGCCCTTTCTGTGACGTTGCAAGTGGTATACCAGTTGCCCCAGATATAAACGAGCCTTATAACTTGGGGAAGACGATTTCTAAACTTAAGCTTAACTATGTTGTTATAACCAGTGTAGATCGAGATGACTTAGAAGATGGTGGAGCCCAACACTTTTATGAATGCATAAAAGAAATTAGAAAAAATAATAATGAAATTAAAATTGAGATACTTGTACCAGACTTCAGAGGTAAAGGAAAAATTGAAAAAGCACTAAAAATACTATCTAAACAACCACCCAATATTTTTAACCATAATTTAGAAACAGTTCCTAGACTTTATAAAAGAGCAAGACCTGGAGCAAGGTATGCACACTCTCTTCTTCTTTTGAAAAATTTTAAGGAAAGGATGCCCTTAGTTCCAACTAAGTCAGGCTTAATGCTCGGACTTGGTGAAACAAATGAGGAGATATTAGAAGTAATGAAAGACTTAAGAGATAGCGATGTGGATATGTTAACGTTAGGACAATATTTACAACCCACACCATTTCACCTACCTGTGAAGAGATATGTGGAACTAATTGATTTTGATAATCTAAAAAATGAAGCTAAATTATTAGGATTCACAGCGGTCGCCAGTGGCCCAATGGTAAGAAGTAGTTATCATGCTGACCAACAGGCTCAAGGAATATAGATTATATGACGCCCATTATAAAAACTGACTTAAGTGATGAATTATATAATTTAGAAAATTATATAATTCATCACAGTTGTGATATTGAACATTGGTTCAGAACACAATGGCTAGAGTACAGCGCACCGTTTTATGCCTCAGTTGACCTAAGAAATTCTGGTTTTAAATTAACGCCAGTTGATACAAATCTTTTCCCAGGTGGGTTCAATAACTTAAACCCTGATTTTGCTCCTCTTACGATACAAGCTATCTCTATTGCTATAGAAAAAGTTTGTCCAGATGTAAGGCGAGTGTTGATTATTCCTGAGAACCATACAAGAAACTTGTTTTACTTAAAAAATATATTTGAATTAACGGAAATTTTTAAAAATGCTGGTATTGAAGTAAGAATTGGAAGTATTCATCTAGATATTAAAAAAGAAGAAATAATCCAAATTGATGAAAAACATTCTATAAAAATTGAGCCTATTTATAAGGAGGATCACAGGCTATTTTTAAAAAATGAAGATTCATCAACTTTTCGCCCATGCGCTATTATTCTGAATAATGATCTTTCAGCCGGTATCCCTGAAAAACTTGAAGATCTTGACCAACATATTATTCCCCCCCTTTCAGCTGGATGGCCAACAAGGAGAAAGTCTACACACTTTAATTATTATAACGAAATAGTTAATGAGTTTGCTAAATTCACTAAAATTGACCCATGGCTGATAAATCCATATTTTGAAAAATTGGATGGCTTAAATTTTCTTGAGCGAGAAGGAGAAACTCAATTAGCCGAACATGTTGAGAAATTGTTAGTAAAGATTAAAAAAAAATATTCTCAGTACAATATAACTCATGAGCCATATGTTGTCATAAAAGCAGATGCAGGTACCTATGGTATGGGAATAATGACAATTAGAAGTAGCGAAGAAGTTATTAACCTTAATCGAAAAATGAGAAAAAAAATGTCTGTTGTAAAAGAGGGGTTACAAGTTACAGAAGTTCTTATCCAAGAGGGGGTTCATACAGAAGAAACTATTAACAACTCAGTAGCTGAACCTGTTGTCTACATGATAGATCATTTTGTTGTTGGGGGTTTTTATCGAGTACATACTAATAAAGAAAAGGATGAAAACCTCAATTCACCAGGTATGCATTTTGTTCCGGTATCATTTGAAACGTCCTGCCTTATGCCAGATCAAGGAAGGCCTTGTAATGACAAGGCCAATCGATTCTATGCCTATGGTGTTATAGCAAGATTAGCTTTGCTTGCTGCCGCCAAAGAACTTCAGAACTAAAAATTTTATGAGATATTTATTTATTATTGATACGCCAGAAACACTAGTCTTATATAAAGATACAACCATTGCACTAATAAAAGAATGTTTGTTTCAGGGTATTGAAGCTCATTATACAAATATTAATTCTCTATCTATTGATAAAAATCAAAATGTAATTGTTGACAGCTACAACATTCCCTCTATTGACTCACTATTAAAAAATAAGCTCAAATTAAAAAATAAAATTCAGTACTTCTCGAAAGTATTTATAAGGAAGGATCCGCCTTTTGATGATAATTATTTAAATCTAACATTTATTCTCGAACATGCTAAAGGTGTTAATGTTGAAGTTATTAATAATCCAACTTCAATTAGAAATAATAACGAAAAATTATCGATCCTAAATTTTAAAAGCCTTATCCCCCCTACAATTGTTTCATCTAATGCTGAGGAAATAAACAGATTTATCAATAAGGAAAAGAAAGTAATAATAAAACCCCTGGATGGTATGGCAGGAAATGGGATATTTATGCTCACCCCAAAAGATAAAAATCTAAATGTTGTCTTAGAAACCTCTACAAAAAACGGTACTAAATTAATTATGATTCAAAAGTACTTACCTGAAATTAGTAAAGGAGATAAGAGAATTATCATAATTAAAGGTGAAGCTATTCCATTCGCTCTCGCAAGGGTTCCTTCTATGAAAGATATTAGAGCTAATTTGGCAAAAGGTGGAAAAGGTAGGGCTCAAAAATTAACATTTGAGGACAAAAAGATAGTTAAAAGTCTTAATGCTTTCTTAATCAAAAATGAACTTAATTTTGTAGGCATAGATGTTATTGGTAATTACTTAACTGAAATCAATATAACCAGCCCCACTGGGATTGTTGAAATTGAAGAACAGACAAACTTTAAAACTGCACAATATATTATTAATGCATTTAAATAACCTCTTTATTTTATTTCTGGTGGCCTCTTTGCTAGGATGTAGTGATAGTAAAATATATCATGAAAAAGATTTTGTCTTTGGAACCATGATTGATATAAAAATTTATGGTGAATCTGAGATCAATGCTGAGAAAGTATCAACTGAGGTCTTCCAAGAATTTCATCGCCTGCATAGACTACTTCACCCTTGGGAAAAAAGCCTTATTACTGATATCAACGATTCAATTTCAAAAAAAAAATCTATAGCCATTAACAATGATGAAGTCATATCTATTCTTACTGACGCTAAAAATCTTGAAGCTATAACTCAGTCACTATTTAATCCAGCTATAGGCAAGCTAATTAAGCTATGGGGCTTTCACTCTAATGAATACAATCAGGAAGTAATTCCAGATCCAGACACTATCAAGGATTTAGTTTTATCCAAACCATCAATGAAATCTATTAAAATTGAGAACAAAATTTTAAAAGGTAATAATCATAATATTCAAATTGATTTAGGTGGTTATGCAAAAGGTTATGCATTAGATCGGGCAAAGAAAATACTTAAGAAAAATAATATTAAGAATGCGCTAATCAATATTGGTGGGAACATATTAGCATTTGGTAAGCATGGTGAACGTGAATGGATAGTTGGGATTCAAAATCCCAGAAAGCCAAATGCTATAGCTACAGTAAGCCTTAAACCTGGCTGGACTATTGGAACATCTGGTGATTACCAAAGGTTTATTATAGTCAATAACCAAAGATATTCTCATTTAATTAATCCTAAAACAGGCTATCCTGAAAATAAAACACAATCAGCTACAATTTTAATTCCTCCCTCTAAGAATTCAGGGGTACTTTCAGATGTCTTTTCAAAGCCTCTCTTTATTGCCACTTTAGAAAATAAAATAGAAATTGCTAGATCATTAAAGATTGAAGACTTTCTAATAATTATGAATGATGATTCAATATTTATAAGTGAATCTTTAAATAATAAAATAAACTGGGAAGAGGATCTTGATACAAAAAATATTAAAATCTTTTAAGTTAATTAAGTCTGGGGATTGGCTTATTATTGTTATATTTGCCATATTAATCTTTACTAGTGCAAAATTATTATGGAACCTTCCACAAGGGAAATATCTGGAGATATACAAAAAAAATGAAATACTAGCCACTTATAGTCTTAATCAAGAATTAAAGAAAAAAATACAGGGTCCAAAGGGGGTAACAGAAGTTATTATTAGTAATGGGAAAGTCAGGTTTGCCTCATCACCTTGTCCAAAGAAATACTGTATTCATCAAGGATGGATAAATAAAGCAAATCAAATTATTGTATGTATCCCAAATAAAATTTCTATCTCTATTGTGGGTGGTAAGAAAAAATATGACTCTATCAACTATTAAAATCACTCAGAGAGACCATGAAATTGCGAAATTATCAGCTATAGCTGTTGCTCTATCATTAATAGAATTTTTTTTCCCTAGCCCAATCCCTGGAGTAAAGCCTGGAATAGCAAATATTATAGTTTTATACACTATTATAAGATTTGATTTAAGGATGGGGATATGGGTTTCCCTTATTAGAGTCTTTGTAACAAGTATTCTATTGGGTTCATTTTTAAGTCCTACATTTTTTCTAAGTCTATCTGGAGCATTATTTAGTCTTTTTTCTCTTATAATATTTAGAAATTTAAATCATAAATATTTTAGCTTGATAAGTTTAAGCTTAGTTGCATCATTGGCCCATATTATAGGTCAATTCATTATTGTTAGGCTTTGGATAATCCCACACAATGGAATTTTTTATCTTTTACCAATTTTTATACTTGCAGCATTTATTTTTGGATTAGTTAATGCATTAGTCACAAACAAACTTCTTCAACTAAACCCGAAGAAATAATTTCTATTAATGATAAAATAAGACAAAGAGGAATAACTGATGAAAATTTACTATATATTTTGTTTGCTAACAATATCCCTATTATTAAACAGCTGTGGCACTAAAGGTACACTATATATACCTGAAGAAAAATATCCTCAAGCAATGATGCAAGAAAAAATTTATGTAACTAAATTCTCAGTAGCAGCTTAAAAATGAACGAATCTATTTTAAAAAAAAATAATGGTAAATATTCTATTGAGAATGTTCTGATTGAAGATGTTACTAAGGAATTTAACACTCCTTCATATGTTTACTCTAAAAAAGTTATTTTGGATAATTATTTAGACTTTAAAAAACAACTTAAAGGCTTAGATCATCTCATTTGTTTTGCTGTTAAATCTAATCCTAATATAGCAATATTGAATATACTTGCAAAAAATGGTGCTGGATTTGATATTGTATCTGGGGGCGAACTCCAAAGAGTTATTGCTGCCGAAGGTGACCCACAAAAAATTGTGTTCTCTGGTGTTGGAAAATCACAAGAAGATATAGAATTAGCTATTAAACATAATATTCTTACTTTCAATGTTGAATCAGAAGCGGAACTTTATCGTATTCAAAATTCTGCCAAAAAACTAAATAAAAAAGCCGCCATTTCAATTAGAGTAAATCCAAATGTAGACCCTAAAACACACCCATATATTTCAACTGGACTCAAGGATAACAAATTTGGTGTTGATGAACAAAATGCAATTTCAATGTATAAAATTGCAAAAAATCTTAGCGCGATCGAAATTAAAGGGATTGATTGTCATATTGGTTCGCAAATAACAGAATTGAAGCCTTTTGAAGATTCAATTAAAAAATTACTTGAATTAATTGACTACCTAAAATCAATTGGAATAACTATTGACCATATAGATGTTGGAGGGGGTATTGGAATTCAATACGCCAATGAACTTCCACCTACTTTTTCTGAATACACTAATACTGTAAAAAAAATTCTTAAGGGTCATGCTTTAAAAATTATTTTTGAACCTGGGCGAGCAATAATAGGGAAAGCGGGAATTTTATTAACGAAGATTGAATATATTAAAAATAGCTCTAATAAAAATTTTCTAATTGTTAATGCAGCCATGAATGACTTAATGAGGCCAGCACTTTATGAGGCTTTTCATGAAATTATAAATTTATCTCCATCTGTTTCAGTTGAAAAAAAATATGACATTGTTGGGCCTGTATGTGAGACTGGAGATTTTCTTGGGAAAGATCGTACCATATCAGCCGAAGAGGGTAATATTTTAGCTGTTTTAGATGTTGGTGCATATGGTATGTCAATGAGTTCAAATTATAACTCCCGTCCAAAAGTAGCAGAAATACTAGTTGATGAGGGTAAGGCTCATCTAATAAGAAATCGAGAATCATTTGCTGACCTAATTCATGGCGAAAAACTATTACCTTAATTAAAAACATGTCCAAAGATATCATTAATTTATCATTAGCTAACCCAAGAGGGTTTTGTGCTGGGGTTGATAGAGCAATCCTAATTGTAGAAAAGACACTAGAAAAATATGGGGCGCCCGTCTATGTTCACCATGAAGTTGTTCATAATAAATATGTAATCAATGCTTTAAATAAGAAAGGAGCAATTTTTGTTGACAGTTTAAAAGATATTCCAAACTCAAGTCATGTTATTTTTAGTGCTCATGGTGTTTCTAAAGCAGTAAAAAAGGAAGCTAAAAAATTTAATTTAATACCAATTGATGCAACCTGCCCACTAGTGACTAAAGTTCATGGGGAGGTGAATAAATTAAGTAAAGATAAGCACACGATTATTATGATTGGTCACAAAGGTCACCCAGAGGTAGATGGTACTATGGGTCAGATAGAAAAAAATTCATTAAATAGTCAAATTCATTTAGTAGAAAACACTAAGGATGTTCAAAAATTAAATATTCCTGACTCAAAAAAACTTAGCTACGTTAGTCAAACTACTTTATCTATCGACGATACCAAAAAAATAATTGATTCATTAACTGATAAGTACCCTTCAATTTCTGGGCCAAAAAGTAATGATATATGTTACGCAACACAAAATAGACAGGAAGCTGTTAAGAATATGATAGGAAATCATGATCTTATTTTTGTGATCGGCTCAAAAAATAGTTCTAACTCTAATAGACTTGTTGAAATTGCTAAAGAAAAAAGTATAGACGCTATACTGATTGATGATATGTCAGAATTTAAAGAAAGTTGGTTGATCAACAAAAAAAATATAGGGATAACTGCTGGGGCCTCGGCACCTGAAGTTTTAGTGCAAGATCTAATTAATGAAATAAGAAAAAGAAAGAAAATCATAATTTCAGAAATTAAAGGAATTGAAGAAAATACCATTTTTAAACTTCCTAAAATTTGAAAAATACAAACTACAAAATTCCAATTTCGTCTTTAATTTTAATCTACACAAAACAACTAGATATATTATTACTTAGTCGTTGTGATAAAAAAAATTTTTGGCAATCAGTCACAGGAAGTATAGAACAAAATGAATCTCCTTTTGAAACTGCAAAGAGAGAAGTATTTGAGGAAACTGGAATTATCTGTGATAATTATTATCTTGAAGATTGGAATTTAAATCATAAGTATAAAATATTTTCTCATTGGCGGAACCGTTATGCCCCAGGTATTCTGTACAATACTGAACATATTTTTGGTTTAGAATTACCAAATAAAGTAGAAATTACAATTGCTCCCAAGGAGCATAATGATTTTAAGTGGGTCTCTCTCGATGTAGCAAAAGAATTAGTATTTTCCTGGACAAATGTTAAAGCTTTAGAGAAATTATACGAAATTAAACAATTACCAAGTTAGAATAAACAATATGAATATAGCTACCATTAAGTTTGATGCCTTTGAAAATTTGAAAAATGATGACTGTCAAGATAGAATTCTCAATGCTAGAAAGCTTTTAGGGGATAAAATTGTTATCCTTGGACATCATTATCAAAATGAAACAGTCTATAGGCATGCCGATTATTCTGGTGACTCATTAAAGCTTGCTCAATATGTTCAAAACCTAGATGCAAAATATATTGTTTTCCTAGGTGTTCATTTTATGGCTGAAGTTTCTAATATTTTATCAAGACCAGAACAGCTTACGGTATTACCAGATCTTTCAGCTGGATGCTCTATGGCTGATATGGCTAATTTAGCA
>CAZPCL010000040.1:0-9113 GCA_964585105.1 uncultured Methylobacillus sp. | reverse complement strand
CATAATATTCTCCTATTTTATAGATTAGATATTTTTGTTAAATTTTCTTGAAATAGTTTTAAATCTTCCCCAAGTATTTTTTTGGTTTTACTTTATGCCTTTTTCCAATAGGGTAATATTTTAGTTAATTTAGATTTCCATCTTTAACAAAATCCGTTGATAAGGTGGAAACTTTTGTTTGATAGTTTGTCCTGATTTTATACACATTCGATTTGAAATAACATCCCTTAATCCTTCTGCGCTTCGAAGAAATTTACCTCTATCCAAGTTAACAACTAGGTTGGTAATCGTCTTTCTATTAGTCAAATAAGGATCAATGCTATAGATAGCCCCATTTGTAGACATCTTTTTCTTTATTTCTATTAAAAATTTATCAATTACTGAATCAGATAGGTGATGGAACACATTTTTTAAAATCACAATATCTATATTTTTAATTGATAATGATTCAATTTTTTCCACCTGCAAACAATAGAAATCCCCGTTGTTTGAGTAATTCTTTTGTGCTGAACGGATGCAGAGTTTTGATGTATCAATGCCGATATACTTTTTTGAATTTAAGAATAGAGTTGAGTCTTGTCCAGGGCCACATCCAACATCTAAAATAATTTTGTCTTCATGGTCATTCAATAAAGTGCTCCAGACTTTTTGTGTTTTTTTATGCGTAAATACCCACTGAATAAAATTATAAAATAATGGGATTTCAAGCAGAAGATGAAGTCCTCTTTTTTGTGACATTTTAAATTGGGTATCCGACTATTTCTGGATTTCTATTGCTTCTTTTATCTTTAGGATATATTGCAGTTTGTGATGTTCTATTAGTTAGTGGCATCGGTATGTATATGGTTAAATTGTACGTAATATCTTATTACACTTTGACACAAATTACTATACAGGACTATTAGTAACTATGGACTACGTAATATCTTTAGGAGGGTTAATAAGCAACTATGGTAGGTAATACAGGCGAGATTAACTCACCATAGCTTCACAAATTGGACAATAAAGAAATTCTTATGTAGGTGGTTTTTTTTATTGTCTTAACTTAGAATGTATTGATATCATGCAAAATTATTTAAAAAATTCTAATTTAATCGCATTACTCATTGCTCTAGTAACAACTGCATTTTTGAGGTTACAACTTTTTTCAGGACTGCCTGGATCAGATGGTGGATTCTATACATTTACCTGTCAATGGATGTTTAATGCTGTTTCCCAAGACATAGTTATAAAAGATTCGACCCTATTATTATATCAATTCATAACTTCCTGGGTATATGCCCTCGATGTTAATCAATATCTATACTTAAGACTTATCGATGGTGCTGTAGCTGTTGCCGTTTCCGTTATCCTCTTTAAGGTTATTTTAAAAGAAAGTGGTAGCAATCTTTTTACAATAATATTCATGATTCCTATGTTGATCATAATGAACGATGTTCAATATATAGGTTTTGGTTTTAGAAATAGTATTTGGGCCGCATATCTTCCATTATTTTCTGCTCTGTTGGTTTGGCAAAATTCAACCAAAGAAGATAAATATTCATTTTATATAATTGGGGGGCTTGTTTCTTTAGGTGTTTTATTAAGAGAGCCATTCTTACCTTTCTCAGTGTTAGCTGGAATAGCAATATATATGGCTTTTAGCGTTCGTGCTCTTATTAAATACTTAATTGGTTCAGCAGTGCTTGGCTTTAGTGTACTTATTTTTATGTTGATGTTCAGAGGATGGGATTTACAAAATTTGATTAATAGTTATGCATCACATTTATTAGTATATCCTGACTTTGAAGCTGCAGCCATATCCCAACGGTTGATGTCGGGATTTCTTCTACTAGTACAAAAAAGTTGGTTTATTTGTGTCCTCGCTCTATTTTCAATTACATATCTTGTTCAATTATATTCTTCTAATAAAAAGTCAGTAGACATAAACCGTTCTTACTTCTGGATTTTGGTGGTACTGATACCACTTATTCGACCAATAATGGAAATAAGCTACGAGTATCATTATGCTCTTTTCCTTCCTGGGCTTGCAGGGCTTAGCGCAATGGGTTGGAAATATTTAAGCCTTCATCAATCTAAACAAACAAAAAAATTATCAATACTGCTCATTGGAATCATGAGCTTGCTCGTTATTGTAACGAGAGTAAATTCCACTATTATAAAAAGTGAACGCATTTACTTACCATCAGAAGCAATCGAATGGGCAAATAATCCTAATGCATTTAGGGGCTCAAATACGATTGGACGAAATCAATATTCAAAAATGGCAGCTACGATTTATGAATATTCGAAAGAAGATTCAACTTTGGCTGTAAGTGGAATGATGCAGGTCTTATATCCACTTACCGAGCTACTTCCCCCAAACTTTGAATTTTCAAATCTAAGGATATTACATTTAAAAAATAATGAAGATGATGAAAAGTTAATAAAGAGCATAATGAAAAATCGTCCTACCTTAATTGTGACAACAGGTTGGACTCCTGGCGAAAGAGTGCTTTCAGAAGTTATTGATAGAATTGATATTTATGAAGAGGTGGGCAATGTTCCCCTTAACCCAAAAATTAATTATGGTTGGAAATCAGGAATAATTTACAGATTAAAAGATTTTAATTAAAAATGTGCACAAGAGGGAAATTTTGCATAAACATATAAAAAAATGGTACATTGGATTGCAAAAGTTAATCAAATTCTTATAAAAAATAGCATCGTGCAGTTAGCTCAATTCTGTAAATAAACATTAGGTAAAAAATGAAAAAAATATCAATCATCATCCCTTTTTATAACGAGAAATTTGTGCTGAATAAATTTACAGATAATCTTATTACAGAACTTAAGAAGCTAAAAAATAAGTATTCATTTGAGGTTATTTTGTTGGATAACAATAGTGATGACGGCTCTTCATTAGATGCAATCAATATTGCAAAAAAAAATAATTTTATATATAAATGTCAAAATAGAAATTTTGGCTATCAAGCTAATATACTTGCGGGTTATGATATATGCACAGGAGATGCTGCAATTCAAATCAATGCAGACGGTGAAGACAACCCAAACTTAATATATAAATTTCTTAATAAATGGGAAGAGGGTTTTGATGTTGTTTATGGGGTAATAAAAAGAAGAAGAGAATCAATCTTTCTAGAGGCCCAAAGAAAAATTTTTTATAGACTGATCAATTTTTTATCAGATATCAATATTCCTATAGACTCAGGCGATTTCAGATTAATTGATAGAAGGATTATCAATCAAGTTAAAAATTTTAAAGAGTCTAATGTTTATTTAAGAGGTATCATTAGTTATATTGGTGGAAAGCAAATTGGTATAGAATATAAAAGGGATCAGCGTTATGGTGGAGATAGTAAATTTAGTTGGTTTAGATATGTAACATTCGCAACTAATGCAATACTATCATTCACAAACAAACCTCTTCACCTAGTTGCAACCATTGGCTTTATTACTAGCTTTCTTAGTCTAATTGGAATTCTTATTTACTTATCTATGTATCTTCTAAATGTTATTGCAATAGATGGGTTTGCAACTTTAGTTATTGTTTCATTATCAATTCTTCTCATTGTAATGTTATCACTAAGTATAGTATCACTCTATATTTCTAAAATATTGGATGAGGTAAGAAGTAGGCCAAGGTATATTTTAAAAAATGAAAAAAATTCTAATAACAGGGCATAGAGGTTTTATTGGTAAGTATTTAACTAAATATTTTTCACGAGATAATCATGTTTTTACCATATCAAAAAAAGTTTTTAATTCTGGTAGTGCATTACAAGCTAAACTAAATAGCTATAAATGTGACTATGTCTTTCATTTGGCAAGCCATACAAGTCTTCCAGAAGAAAATTATGAATATTATAACGATCAAGTTAAGAATACACTCCTTCCTGCAGTTAATTTAGCTCTTAACGCGCCCAAGGCGACAAAAGTTATAATTTTCTTTGGCAGTATTGAAGAGTATGGAGATTCTAAAATTCCTTATACAGAAAATACTATACCGAATCCTATTACTTCATACGGATGGGCAAAATATAGTTCTTATTTAGCAGTTAAAAGAATCATGGAGGATAGGAAGATTCCTTACATTTGGGTGAGGCCTTGTTTGGTTGTTGGAGAAAATGTAAAGCCACAAAGATTATTTGGTGAGATATTTACCCACCTTAAGAGCAATAAAAAACTTAAGATTAGGAATCCAAATAACATTAGAGACTTCATTACAATCGATAGCCTAATTAGTATAATGGATGATATTAAAGATAATGAAAATATATATAATTCCACCCTTAATATTAGCCTTGAGAATTATTTCAACATTAAAAATCTATATGAGCATATATCAGAGAATAAAAAATTAGTTAAATTAGGAAGAATTAACCTAAAGGGGCTTGCGGGAAAAGATGTATTAGTAAATTCAGGCAGCAAACTGAAAAAAATTATTGGGAAAAGTATCAAAAATAACGTAAATGAATATTTAGGAAAATTATTCAAAAGATTTAAAAAATAATTTCTCGAAAATATTAGATTAAGGATATAAATGCAAGCTAGGTTAATTCATTCTAGGTCCACAAAATAATAAAGATAAATCCTCCGATTTCAGGAAGGTTTTATCTTGTTTTTTTTCAGCATTTGGCGATTATAATGATAATAACAAAAATTACAAATATCATTAATAGGAGAATAAGGTGAAAAAATTACTAGTAGCGTTAGCGCTTGTTCTAACAATCTTGGCTGGAGTAACATGGATGATAGATACCTAATCAAAACACAAACATTAAAGGGATTATATGAATGATATAAGTGAAAGATTTACGGAGTGGTTTAGTAGCAGATTGGTAACTAATGTAATTTTATTTCTCATATTATTACAGTTGTAGACTATAGACCTAGTATCAATATATAAGTCAATGTAATTAAGGGTAGTAAACATATAAATCTAGCAAAAAAATAGGACAACAATTATGAAGCAAGACGAATTAAAAGAGATTAAGGAAGTTCTTAATAAAATCCACAAAACATTATTATATGTATTTTGGGTTATTGGCTTTTTTGCAATATTATACTTCGGTCTTTTAACGGTCTTAAGCTTTTAGATTTAACTCATTTGCCCATCTATTTGTCTGGGGACAAATAGATCAATAAGTTATAAACTGAGATTACCTATTTTTCTTCTTTTTTTTGATAAGCCATATCCAAATACCTGATATAGATAAAAATATTAAGAGAAGACTTACTAAATCAAAAAATAGCTTACCTTCTTTCTTAAAAATAGCACCACTATGAAAGTCTAGGATAATTTGTTCAAGAGAAATACCATTTCCAACAAAATATTGCTTAATATCTTTTTTATTTAATGGTGTCATCATACCGGGCTCGCTCCAATCTATATTATCTTTTAATATTGGGGTCCATTTATCAGATATTGATTTACCAACCCATTTATTAAGCTGATCATCTTTAAGTACTATTTTTTCTTTATATTTACCTATAGATTTAATAGTGAATGACAATATTTTTTGCTTGTCGATCAGTTCGCCACTTTGATTGACAATAAATAATTCATCTTGAGCTGCTATGATAAAATTTTCACGATCTCTAATTACACCTATAAGTTCAGAATCGAATAAAAAAATTGGTTTGTTATTTAAAAAAACTTCTGTATCAAATTGACTAAAGTTGTCATGCTGTATAGCGAAAATTTTAGATGGCTTAGGCACATTTAAACCATATAGATTTAAAATCCATGTGGATGAAATATATGTTCTATTTAACTCTAGATCATCTGTGTGATTCAGAAAAATACCTGTAATTGACAAATGAATCAGTAGTAAACTTATTCCTAAACCCACATAAAGATGAAAGCTTAAAATTTTTTTTATAATTTTTAATTTTTTTTTCATGAATTATCTATGAATTTAACTATCTTATATTAATAACGATCATATCATTTCAAAATAGATTAAGGTAGACGTATGAAGAGTATTAGAGATACAATGCATAAAAATTGTTGTGGTACTGTTTTTATTTAAATGAGAAATAATATGGAAGAATGGCAAGAGGGTGAAGTAATTGAAAATATAAAATGGACTAACAACCTATCTTCTTTAAAAATAAAAGCAGATATAATGCCTCATCAAGCTGGTCAATTTACAAAAATTGGCTTAAAAGTCAACGATGAATTGATTACACGAGCTTACTCCTATGCAAGTGCCCCTGATGATGAATTACTTGAAATTATTTATATAAACATCCCAACCGGAACCTTGTCTCCAAAATTGCACCAATTAAAAAAAGGCAATAAGATTCAGATAATGAAGCAAGCCACGGGTTACTTTACAATGGAAGAAGTACCTGATGGGAAAAACTTATGGATGCTTGCTACAGGAACTGCACTAGGTGTTTTTTTGGCGTTATTAAAAACAGACTTACCATGGCAAAGATTTAAAAAAATAGTTTTAGTTCATGGAGTGAGGTATTCAGATGAGTTAATTTATCAAGACCTTATTCAAGAGTTAAATAAAACTTATCCTAATCAATTGTCATACATTCAGACAGTGACCAGAGATAAGGTTACAAATTGTTTCAACTATAGGATTCCTATTGGAATTGAATCAAGAGAATTTCAAAGTTATGCAAATATTGAAATTAATGAAGATTCTCAATTCATGTTATGTGGAAATCCAGAAATGATTAAAGATACTTCAGTAACACTAAATAGTTTTGGTTTACAGAGGAATAGAAGAGCGAAACCAGGAAATATAACCGTCGAAAGATACTGGCTCTAAAAAAAGCTTACTATCAAGTAGTGATGGTTAAGCTAAATTCCAGCCCTCTAATTTAGATTACATCTTTGAATATATTGGACCACTTCCACCCTCCGGTGGTACCCAGTCTATATTTTGTTTTGGATCTTTGATATCACATGTCTTGCAGTGAATACAATTTTGACCATTTATTTGCAACCTAAATAAACCATCTTCTTCTAAAATTTCATAAACACCTGCTGGGCAGTATCTTTGTTCAGGTGAATTGTATTTTTTATAGTTAAAATCGATGGGAATATTTTTATCTTTTAGCTTAAGGTGGCATGGTTGATTGGCTTCATGACCTATATTACTTAGACTTATTGAGCTTAATTTATCAAAGGTATACACACCATCAGGCTTTAAGTAACTTATTGGCTTAGCTTGTTCAAAATCTATAAGAGTTTCATGATCAGCTTTTTCATGGTGTAAAGTCCAAGGCAATTTAATTTTGTAGGACGCCAGCCACATTTCAAATCCGCCAAATAGCATTCCTAAAGTTGTCCCATATTTTGATATCAAAGGCTTAATATTTCTAACTGAATTTAAATCATCCCATACCCAAGAAGCTTTTAGTTTTTGTAAATATTGCTCAAGAATTTTATTATTAATATTTTCTGGCTTTGTAATTGCATCAACACATGCTTCGGCAGCTAACATACCAGATTTCATAGCATTATGAGTACCTTTAATTCTTGGCACATTTACCATCCCGGCACTGCATCCAATAAGGACTCCACCAGGAAAAGCTAGTTCCGGCCACGACTGAATTCCACCTTCATTTATTGCACGTGCACCATAACTAATCCTCTTCGCACCTGTGAGTAGATTTTTAATTTTAGGGTGAGTTTTAAAGCTTTGAAATTCATCAAAAGGGGATAGATAAGGATTTGAATAATCAAGATGAACTACAAACCCAAGAGAAACTAAATCTTCTCCATAATGATAAGTGAAGGACCCTCCACCAGTATCATTTTCAAGCGGCCATCCTAAACTGTGCTCGACAAGACCGGGGCGATGTTTACTTTTATCTAGACGCCAAACCTCTTTAAATCCCAGACCATATTTTTGCGGGTCACTATTTTTTCTAAGGCTTAATTTCTTTTCAATAATTTTTGTAATTGAACCTCTAGTTCCTTCTGCTATGAGTGAATATTTGGCTCGAATCTCAATGCCTGCAGCATAGTTAATTGTCTCATTACCATCCGAATCCCTCCCCATATCGCCTGTTAAAATTCCAACTAATTCTTGATTGTCATTGAAAATAGGTTCTTGTGCAGTAAATCCTGGATAAATTTCAATACCGAGATTCTCTGCTTCCTTTGAAAGCCAAACACATAGTTCACCTAAGCTAACTATATAGTTTTGTTTATTACTCATAATAGGGGGCATAAGCCAATGAGGTATTTTTAAATTCCCTTTTTCACTAAATAAATTAAATATGTCCTTAGTAACCTTGGTACTGAGTGGCGCCCCTTTTTCTTTCCAATCAGGAATTAGTTCTGATAATGCGACTGGGTCAATAACTGCCCCTGATAAAATATGAGACCCAACCTCAGCACCTTTTTCAACAAGACAAACGCTTATCTCTTTATTTTCTCTAGCTGCAATTTGTTTAATTTTAATAGCCGCAGAAAGTCCTGCTGGCCCGCCGCCGACTATCAAAACATCATATTCCATTACATCTCGTTTAATTGTCATAAGCTCTTCATGTAATTAAAGGTAAGTTGATTTGATCACTACTTTCTAAACCTGCAGTCATATCCCTACACAGTTTTAAAAACTTTTTCATACCATTAGTCTGATATTTACTTTTTGGCCATAAGAAATAAAAATAACGATTTAATTGAATATTTTTAACATCTAAAGCCACTAAACTTCCCCTACGAAATGCGTCCTTCAAAGCGAGTTTGGAAATACAGCCAATCCCAATTCCTGATTCAACTGCACGTTTAATTGCTTCGGTATGTTCTAATTCAAGCCTTATATTCATATTCTTTTCATTGACCCCAAAAACTCGATCAAATGTCTCACGAGTACCTGATCCTTTTTCTCTTAAGACCCACACTTGTTTAATTAATTTATCAATACTAATATTTTTTTCTTTCGTAAGCGGGTGGTTAGGAGCACTAAAGATAACAAGTTCATCAGCTATCCATGGTTGGATTTCAAGGTCTGGATGATCACAATCACCCTCTATCATGCCTAAATCTAACTCATGATTTATAATTTGTTGAACAATAGTTTTAGTGTTATGAACTTGCAATTTTATATTACTATCCGGATAAGTTTGTAAAAATTTTG
>CAZPCL010000039.1:0-9405 GCA_964585105.1 uncultured Methylobacillus sp. | reverse complement strand
CATTTTTTCATCGTGAATGATTACTGCATCTGCTGTTTGCTCTGCAATCAATCCTAATCTCTTATTTTCAAACATTGTTTTTTGGAGGGAAGATCCCATTGCATTGAAATTCAGAGCAATAGATCTAAACTCAGGAACGTTAAAATGAGGCAAACGAGCATCAAAGCCACCTTTACCCAACTTCTCTATTGCCTCAAGCATATTTGTCATTGGCTTAAGCCATTGGCCTAGTAACCAATATACAAAAAAGTTAAACAATAAAAAGAAAAATATAGTTGTTGAAAATATAGTTCTCAAATCTACCCATGCACCACGAATTGCACCCGATGCATTTGATTGGACAACTAATCTTCCAGAATCAATCAATCGAGAATTTGATTCTTTTTTAGGAGCAATAAAATTGCTAAACCATTGGGGTGGTTGAACGTCTACCTTGTAAGAAGACGATGGTGATTGATAAGTTATTTCACCCTGTTGATTAAAAAGAAAAATGTCATTACTGCGCACATATCCTAATTGTCTCAGGAATCTCCTGACAACATCATGCGTACTTCCCCACTCTGGATTTTGAACTGATCGTACTATAATTGTTTCGAGATATTGTAGGGTGACTTTATTTGCTGACTCGACACCCTCTTGAATCGATCTTTTAGATGAAGTCACTGTTATCGATGCTAATGCTATTATTAAAAAAAGCATGATAAGTGTTATGAGTAAATTAAATCTTAATCTAAGAGTCATATATGAAAATTATATACAAAGTTAAATGAAAGGCTATCATCATATGCTAATAAGATAATATACTAGCGCATATTCATTAAAATTAAATTACTTTATAAAATACAGAAAACATAATTATTATTTGTAATGCTTTAAAGTCTTAAAAAAAATAAATATAAATGAAAATTGATAAAGTTTTAGGAGATAGGTTTCGATGTCAATAGAATCAGTAAATACAGAAAATCGTATCTTTAATCCTAGTGATGAAATAATTAAGAATGCAAATGTATCTGGAATGAAAAGTTATGTTGCTTTAGTTGATAAATTTAAAAATGATTACCAGGGAGCATGGTCAGAACTAGCTAAAGAATTATTAATCTGGCATAAACCATTTACAAAAATTTTAAATGATGATGATGCCCCATTCTTCAAATGGTTCGAGGATGGAAAAATAAACGCATCCTATAATTGTCTGGATCGACACTTACAAAATCATCCTAATAAAATAGCTATCATTTTTGAAGCTGATGATGGAAAAGTAACCTCAGTAACTTATTTAAATTTATATGAAAAAGTTTGCCAATTTGCTAATGGACTAAAAAGTTTAAATTTAAAGATTGGTGATCGCGTAATTATATATTTACCAATGAGCATCGAAGCAGTAGTTGCTATGCAAGCATGTGCAAGACTTGGTCTTATTCATTCAGTAATATTTGGTGGGTTTTCAGCCAAAAGTATTCAGGAGCGAATTGAAGATACTGGGGCAAAGCTAGTAATTACTGCTGACGGACAGTTTAGGGGGGGTAAATTAATTCCACTCAAAACTGTTGTTGATGACGCCATTAAAATGGGCAAATGTGATTCTATAGAAAATATAATTATCTATAATCGTGCAAATACTAAATTAAATTTAAGTACAAAAGATATTTTATGGAATGATCTCACCTTAAATAAACTAAAAGAATGTGAGCCAGTATTTGTAGATGCAGAGCATCCATTATTTATACTTTATACATCAGGGTCTACTGGAAAACCCAAGGGAGTTCAGCATTCGACAGCTGGCTACCTTCTTCATGCAATTAATACATGTCGGTGGACTTTCGACCTACAAGATGAAGATATTTACTGGTGCACTGCTGATGTCGGATGGATTACTGGTCACACATATGTCGCATATGGTCCTACAGCACTCGGTACAACACAATTAATATTTGAAGGTGTGCCAACATATCCAGATGCAAGTAGGTTTTGGCAACTTATTGAAAAACATAAAGTGAGTGTTTTTTACACAGCCCCAACTGCCATTAGAGCTTTAATCAAAGCATCGGAAGTCACCCCTAAAACTCATCCAAAAAAATATAATCTTGATTCTCTCAGACTGCTAGGAACTGTTGGAGAGCCAATTAATCCAGAAGCTTGGATTTGGTATTACGAAAATATTGGTAATAATCGCTGCCCGATAGTAGATACTTTCTGGCAAACAGAAACTGGTGGGCATGTTATAACACCGCTTCCTGGAGTTACCCCATTGGTGCCAGGGTCTTGTACTTTACCATTTCCAGGAATTGATGTTGATGTTGTAGATGAAGAAGGTAAAGATCAGGAATGGGGTAATGGGGGATTATTAGTTATTAAAAAACCTTGGCCCTCAATGATAAGAACAATATGGGGTGATCCAGAGCGATACAAAAATAGTTATTTCCCAAAAGAATTAGGCGGTCAAACTTATTTGGCTGGCGATGGTGCAATTCGAAACAAAAAAACAGGTTACTTTACAATTATGGGTAGAATCGACGACGTATTAAATGTATCAGGCCATAGGTTGGGGACAATGGAGATAGAATCAGCCTTGGTAGCAAACCAGATGGTTACAGAAGCAGCTGTTGTTGGAAAGCCCCACGATGTCAAAGGTGAGTCAATTGTTGCATTTGTTGTGCTCAAGGGAGCAAGGCCTTCAAAGGGCAATGCTGAAAATATAATTAGTGAACTTAAAAAATGGGTCGCGAAAGAAATTGGGCCGATTGCAAAGCCAGAGGAAATTCGATTTGGTGATAATTTACCCAAAACTCGCTCTGGTAAAATTATGCGACGTTTATTGAGAACAATAGCTAATGGAGAGGAAATAACATCTGATATTTCAACACTAGAAAATCCATCAATATTAGACCAACTTAGTGAAACTCTATAGAATAAGAAATTAAACATTCATACGGCTTTAATGAATCATAAAATTCAAATTTACCTAAAAAAAACATTAGTATTCATAGGTCTATCTATACTTATAGTATTAACACTTGGATTTCTAACTTTTAATTTTTTAATTCAAAAAAATCTTGATGATTTTAAAAATAAGCTAACAATTGAAATAAGTCAGCAGTTCGAAAAAAAGGTTGAAATTGAAAGTATTGAAGCTCATTGGAGAGTTACACATCCAAGCATTACCCTTAATAATCTCTCTATTTACAATACCACCCATAAAAAATCATTTGATTTAAGAAAAATACGTATTGATATCTCATGGCTTTCACTTTTTAAATTGAAACCAGTTCTTGATGAAATTGTTTTATATGGACCAAATCTTGATATTGAGAAGTTAACCAAAAATGAATATGCAATAGGCGGCATTTCAATTAAAACAAGCAAAAATTCAACAGCTGCTAATTGGATTCTTAACCAAGATGAAATTATTATAATTGATGGAAAAATAAAATGGAGTGACCGTACAAGAAATGCTCCGCCTTTAATTATAGAAAAAATATCTGCTACTTATGAATCAGCAATTAATCTTTCGAATACTAGCCGCCGTAACTTTAATATAAATGGAGAATTACCAAACTTAAATAATCAAAAAATAAGTATAAATGGTTATTTTGATAGTTCCTCAATAGAGGAACTAAAGACCAGTAATGGGCAAATAAGCCTCTCTGTTGCCAATGTTGACATAGACACATTTAGACCTTGGGTAGATTATCCAGCAGAAATAATTTCAGCTACAGGTGATGTGGATATTAGAGTTGATTTTCGTGATGGGCAAATTAATCAAGTAGATAGCCAATTAGATGTTAAAAATTTTGTTACTAAAATGAATGAATTGAACGAACGAACACTAACACTTAAAAATTTTGAAGGGCAGGTTTCCTACGAGTTAAATAAAGATTTTAAGACAATAATAATTTCAAAATTTAATATGGCTACAGATAACGGAATCAATGTGGAGCAAGGAGATTTAATGCTATCAATAAATACTGTTGAAAAAAGGCTTAATAAAATTAGCCTAAAATTAAACAGAATCAATCTTCGATCAGCTCACGACTTAATAAAACATTTGCCCTATACAAAATCATTTCAATCGATAATTCAAGAGGTGGCCCCATCAGGACGGTTAAAAGATTTAAAATTAGATTGGAAATTTTCAAATAATTATCCTCCAGAACTGCTCTTAAAAAGCCAACTCTTAAACGTAAGTATTAATCCTTATAAAAATTTTCCTGGGTTAAAAAATCTAACAGGAGTAGTGGATATAAAAAAATCAAAAGGGTTAGTCAAGTCTGTTTCAAAAGACCTGACTATTGTAAAAAAAGATATTTTTAGACAGCCTATAACATTCTCTCAGTTTTCAGGATTAATTGAATGGGAAGATAATTTATTCGATTTAAAAAATATAGTAATCCAAAATGAAGATATCAATTCAATAATTAATGGTAGTTATAAATACATAGATTACCAGTCTGGCATCATGGATATAGCAATAAAAATTCCCTCAATCAATATACATAATTTAAAAAAATATTACCCATTACAGCTTGGAAAAAAAACTTTACATTGGTTGGACACATCGCTTTTAGGAGGCCAAGCTAAAAATACAACAATGATATTGAAAGGAAATATTCAAGATTTTCCTTTTATAGATAATGAAAATAAAGCTGACATTAACAAAGGAATTTTTACTATTGATTCAACTATAACTAAAAGCTTTATTGAGTATGGGGCAGGATGGCCTGAGTTGAATAATTTTGATTTCAAAATTAATGTGAGAAATAATGATATTAAATTTCAAAGTATTCAGGGTGATATCTTGAGCAATAATATTGTAAAGATGGTTGGAAATATTTCCCCATTTAATACTGAAGATCCAATCATGAATATTGACTTAATTTTGGACAGCCCAATACCAAAAATTATCAATGCTATAAACAATAGTCCAATCAAAATGGTAATGAAGGGTTTTTTTGACGAAATGAAGGGAGATGGTCCAGGGCAATTAGCTGTAAAACTTAATATTCCTCTCAAGGATGAAGATAATATAACTTTCAACGGTTCGTATGAATTTATGAACAGTTATCTGATTAATAATGATTTAGGCATGCCAAAGATTAAAAATATATCAGGCTACCTAATGTTTGATGAAAATGATTTAAGCATTACTGATGCAACAGCAAATTTATCTGGTAGTCCAATTTCAATTGGGCTTAATAATATCGGTACCATGACACAATTTAATATTGATGGGGTTGTTAACCAAGAATTTATTTTATCTACTATGGGTGAAAATTGGTCAAGTAAAGTAGGTGGTAAGGCTAATTGGAGTGGTGAGATTAAAATAGGAGATACGACAACTAGTATTAAAATTGAGAGTAATTTAAAAGGGCTAGAATTAAAGCTACCGCCTCCTTTTAATAAAGAAGAAAATGATATAACTACATTATTACTCACATCTGAATCAATCAATTCAAATCAAAAAATGATTTTGCTTGAGCTTGGAACTTACGCTTCTATAAAGCTGTTAAAAGAGAATAACTATAAAGGTGTCTATGGTATTAAAAGTGGATTGATAAATATTAACACTGTTCAAACAGAAATCCCTACTGAAGGGGTTCTACTTTTTGCTGAGCTAAATAATGTTAACTTCGAACTATTTAATTCACTATTTAATAACCTAAATTCAAAACCTTTAATAACAAATGCAAATATTAATATCCAAGAATTAGATATCTATGGTTATAAGATATTAAATTCAAATATAAAGTATCTCCCGAGCAATAAAGATGCAAGCATACAAATTTTATCTGATGATGTAGTGGGTAATATTTTATGGAATAAAACAGACAATCTTTTTAAAGCTGGTTTTGAAAAACTTCACCTCAAAAGAACCAACGCGTTGATTGATAATGAAAGTGAGTTTGTTTTCTCTAATCCACCAAAAATAAATATTAAAGTAAAATCTTTAATGCTTGATGAAGATGCTTATGGTGATTTAAGTCTTGCAGCTATTAAAGAAGATAAAGTGTGGAATATTCAAAATTTCAAAATAACTAACCCTACCCATACAATAAATGGAACAGGGCTTTGGATGGATGAAGGCCTGAATCCAAATACATCCATAAACTTTACCTGGAACGTATATAATATTCAAAAAACTCTAGATCGGTTATCGTACCCAGATCTTATAAAAGATGGTGAAGCTAGTGTTATAGGGATGCTAAGTTGGCCAAATAGTCCTTTTGACTTTGATAAGTCATCTCTTAAAGGTAATTTGTCACTAACAGCAACAGATGGGGTTGTGCTAGAAGCTAAACCAGGAGTTGCAAGGCTTTTTGGCTTGCTAACACTTCAAAATCTACCAAGAAGATTGACATTAGATTTTAGTGATATCTTTAGTAAGGGGTTTATATTTGATAAAATTAATGCAGGGGTGATAATGAATAATGGAATATTAAAATCAAACAGATTCTCAATGGAGGGTCCTGCAGCAGAAGTATCAATAAAGGGTGAAATAAATATTATAGAAGAGACACAAAATATTCACGTAATTGTTAATCCAAGAATTAGCGACAGCCTCTCACTTCTATCCCTTGCAGGTGGACCTCTTGCTGGTGCTGCAGCATTCATAGCTCAAAAAATTCTAAAAGATCCTCTTAATAAGATCATGTCTGACGAATACCAAATTATTGGAACATGGGATGATCCAGAAGAAATTGAAACAACTCGCGCTGAAAGGTTTGGAAAAATAATTGAGCAAGAAATAATAACGCCATCTTCTGAGTTTTTAAATATAAAATAAAATGTCTAACTTTAAAATATCAGACAAGTTTATTTTGGAGCCAGCTGGAATTAGTCATGATAATTTGTCAACTATTATGGATAAAATTCATAATAAAAATGTTGATTACGGCGATTTATATTTTCAGTATTCAAAGAGTGAATTTTGGTCTCTTGAAGATGGGCAAGTTAAAAATGGAAGTTACTCTATTGATCAAGGAGTCGGGATTAGAAGTGTAAGTGAGGAAAAAACTGCATTTACTTATTCTGATGACATCACTCTAAATGCACTTAACGATTCTCTAAAGATAATTAGCTCAATTCAGAAACAAGGTCAATCCGCCTCTACCTCTATCCCAAAATCAAAACAGCGCTCAAATAAATCTTTATACACTTATGATGATCCAATAGCTGGCTTAGGTAGTCAAAAAAAAATTGATTTACTAGAAAAAATAGAATCAATTGCAAAATCAATAGATAAACGAGTTATAAAGGTTTCCGCATCACTTGCAGCTCAATATGAAATCGTTCTAATTAAAAATTATGATGGTCAATTGATTGAGGATATAAGACCTTTAGTGAGATTATCAGTAAGCGTTATTTCAGAGTTAAATAAAAAGAGAGAGCAAGGATCATCTGGGGGCGGAGGGCGCTATTTACTTGATTATTTTACAGATGAAATACTTGAAAGTTATGCAAAAAAAGCTGTTAAACAATCATTAATTAATTTAGAAGCACGCCCTGCCCCCGCTGGCTCAATGACAGTAGTTCTGGGCTCTGGTTGGCCTGGAATTCTCTTACATGAAGCAATTGGTCATGGATTAGAAGGTGACTTCAATAGAAAAGGTACATCTGCATTTAGTAATATGATGGGTAATCAAGTCGCGGCAAAAGGTATAACAGTTGTAGATGATGGAGCGATTAAAAATAGACGTGGCTCTTTAAATGTTGATGATGAAGGGAATAAGACACAAAAAACAGTTTTAATTGAAGATGGAATCTTGGTTGGTTACTTACAAGATACCCTTAATGCTAGATTAATGAATATGCCCGTAACTGGTAATGGGCGAAGAGAGTCTTATGCTCATTCTCCGATGCCAAGAATGACAAATACATATATGCCAAATGGAAAATATAACCCTAAAGAAATTATAGGTTCGGTCGATAGTGGACTTTATGCAGAAAATTTTGGTGGAGGACAAGTGGATATAACAAGTGGTAAATTTGTTTTTTCTGCCTCTGAAGCATGGATGATTAAAGATGGTAAGTTAGATTACCCCGTTAAAGGCGCAACCATCATTGGTAATGGTCCCGATATTCTTAAGGAAGTTAGTATGGTGGGTAACGATATGAGTTTAGACTCAGGTGTTGGCACATGCGGCAAAGATGGTCAAAGTGTTCCTGTAGGAGTTGGGCAGCCAACTCTGAAGATTGACAACATAATTGTTGGTGGGACTGGATAAAAGACTTAGTTAAATAGAAATAAATTTATTTGATTCTATTTTTATAATCCAAGGTTCTAGTATCAATCTCAATCTTATCCCCATTCTCACAAAATAAAGGAACCATTAATTCAAAACCAGTACTGATATTAGCAGGCTTCATAACTTTTCCAGAAGTAGTGTCCCCTTTAACAGCTGGCTCTGTATAGGTAATCTGCCTAACTACAGAATTTGGTAATTCAACTGAAATCGCTCTATCATCATAAAAAACTACCTCACAAGTCATTCCATCTTCTAAAAACTTAAGTGCGTCTTCCATGCTATCTTTATCAACTTCATATTGGTTAAATTCTGCATCCATAAAAATATAATTTGGATCTGAGAAGTAAGAATAAGAGACTTCTTTTTTATCTAAAATAACTACATCAAATTTATCCGTTGCTTGAAATATGGTTTCAGTTGAATTATTTGTAAGCAAGTTCTTCATTTTCATCTTAACTATTGCTGCATTTTGTCTTCTACCCGATTTCGATACGTTATATTCTGCCTTGTGAACTACCATTGGTGATCCGTCAACCATTATTACATTACCTACCCTAACTTCTTGAGCTGTTTTCATAAAAACCTTAAGATTGCTTAAAAAATCAATGAATTATACTTCATATTTTTCATACTAAGATTACAATATTAAACATGTTCCCAAAATCAACTGATACGATTATTTGCATGACCGACAGTCAAGTCGAGGATATTAAATCATTATTCAAAGAAAAAATTGAGAAAAAATCAATGAAAATACCACCTATTCATTCAATTAATAGGTGGCTAATAAAAGAATATGAAGAATTTTGTATGGTTTCAGAAAGTAATGAAAACTTCAGTGTTTTAAATGGCATCGAAGAGAAAATATTATGGGAAAAGATAATTCAGAAAGATCTAAAAGAACAAAAATTTCAAAAAAAACAAATTGAAAGTATTACAGAAAAAGTAATTAGTGCCGATAAAATTATTAGAGAATATAAGATTAAAAATAGTGAGTTAAAAGATTATGAGTTCAGTGATGAGGAAAAGAAATTTAATAAGTGGCTAAATCAATTTAAAAGTCTCTGCAAGCAGAAGAGCTTGATTAGTAAATTAAGCTTCATAGAATTTTTTATTGAAAAACAAATAGAACATAATATTATTAAAAACGAAGAGTTATTAC
>CAZPCL010000038.1:0-9429 GCA_964585105.1 uncultured Methylobacillus sp. | reverse complement strand
GTTGAACTCAGCGTCAGTAACGCCGAGAGACGCGATTATAGCAGTGATATTTCTTCCGTGTCAAACACTATCTAGCTATTTATTACACTTTTATTACTTTTTTCTACTAAACCCTATCTAATCAACCAAAAACAATGTTTATTTTACTAAAAACCGGTTAATTTTCTTCACAAAATTAACTGGGTCATCCAATTGCGCTCCTTCAGACAACATTGCTTGATCAAATATAACTGATGTATATTCATCAAAATCATCTGTTCCCTCAAATTTTTCTAATTTTTCAATTAATTTATGCTCTGGATTAATTTCTAAGATTGGTTTGTTATCAGGTGTGTTTTGTCCAGCAGCCTTAAGAATTCTCTCCAAATTACCTGAAAGATCATTCTCACCAACTACCAAACAGGCTGGAGAATCAGTCAGTCTGTGCGTAACTTTTACATCTTTTACTTTGTCGCCAAGAGAGGTTTTAATTTTTTCAATTAAAGATTTAGCTTTTTCCTCTATCTTTTTCTTTTTTCCTTTTTCACTTTCGTTTTCTAGTTTGCCAAGGTCTAGGTCTCCTTTAGCGATTGATTGAAACTTTTTACCATTAAAATCTGTTAAATTTGAAATTAGCCATTCATCGACACGATCGCCCAGAAGTAAAACTTCAATATCTTTCTTTTTAAATATTTCTAAATGAGGGCTATTTTTTGCAGCCATAAATGAATCTGCTGTTATATAATAAATTGATTCTTGTTCTGGCTTCATTCTCCCAATATAACTATCAAATGATGTACTTTGCTTATCCGAGTCACCATGGGTTGAGGAAAACCTTAATAATCCCGCAATTTTTTCCTTATTCACAAAGTCTTCTGCTGGGCCTTCCTTTAAGACACGGCCAAACTCATTCCAAAACTTTTCATAGTCATCAGGACTTTTCTTTGTCATATTTTCAAGGGAAGAGAGAATTTTTTTTACTGTCCCGGCACGAATAGACTCAACCGCCTTACTATCTTGTAAAATTTCTCTTGAAACATTTAATGGGAGATCGCTGCTATCGATAACTCCCTTTACAAAACGTAAATATTGCGGCATCAGCTTCTCGGTTGCTTCCATTATGAAAATACGTTTAACATACAGCTTCACGCCTTGATTTCGCTCTCTATTGTCATACAAATCAAGTGGTGCTTTACTTGGAATATACAACAATGAAATATATTCTTGATTTCCTTCCACTCGATTATGAAAATAAGTTAATGGAGCCTCAGAATCATAAGAGAGGCTTTTATAAAACTCGTTATAGTCTTCAGCTTTAATATCTTTTTTATTACGAGCCCAAATAGCAGAAGCATCATTTACAGTTTCATCCTCATCAGTTTTTATTGTTTCGCCTTCTTTGAAGTCTGTTTTTTTCATAATTATTGGTAATGTAATATGGTCAGAATATTTTTTTACGATCTCTCTCAAGCGCCAATCATCTAAAAACTCTTCTTCATCTTTCTTTAAGCTTAATGAAATAGACGTCCCGCGTGCTTTTTTATCAATTGATTCGATTGTAAATTCACCATCACCCTTTGAAACCCATCTAAAAGCTTCTTTAGACCCGGCTTTTCTCGTTTCTAAAGTAACTTGATCTGCGATAATAAACGAAGAATAAAACCCCACACCAAATTGCCCGATCAAATTAGCATCCTTAGCTTGATCTCCGGAAAGCTTATTTAGAAATTCCTTTGTACCCGAGCGAGCTATGGTTCCTATATTATTAATAATGTCATCTCGATCCATACCAATTCCATTATCATTAATTGTGATAGTTTTATTTTTTTTATCGTAATCAATTTTAATTTTTAACTCAGAATCATCTTCGTACAATTTACTATTATTCAAGGCTTGGAATCTTAATTTGTCGGCTGCGTCACTGGCGTTAGAAATTAATTCACGTATAGCAATTTCTTTATTACTGTATAAAGAGTGAATCATTAATTGTAAAAGTTGCTTGGCTTCTGCCTGAAAGTTTAATGTTTCTTTTTGTTTTGCCATTTTATGATTATCCTAAATTAATTAATTATTTGATGTTATTTAAAGTGGGGACTAAAAAAAAAATTTCAATAGAAAATTTCAAAGACTTGATAATATATAAGATGCCGCCATAAATGCGAAACTTGCTGTTACATTTACATTTGAGCCATATCCCGCACAGCTCAATCCAACAGGTGATTTATTTGATTGAGTTTCCTCTGGTTTTATTGCAGTTTCAGAAGAATAAACTGTGGGTATTTTAAATTTATGTTTGGTTAGTTTATTTTTTTTATTAAAATGCTGTCTAATTTTAGTCAGTAATGGGTCACCGAATGTTTTAGCTAGCTCATCTAATTTAATTAACTCAGGATTAACCTTACCACCTGCGCCTCCAGTCATAATAAACCGGAGTGAGTGCTCTAAGCAAAACTCAGCTAATAAAATCTTTATTTTTGTTTGGTCAATTGCATCAACTACAAAATCAAATCTCTTAGAAATTAAATCAGTTATGTTATCTTCTTCTACAAAAAAATCATGGCAATTAATTTCGCATTCAGGATTAATGTCTAAAATTCTTGCTCTCATTGCGTCTACTTTCGATTGACCAATTGAACTGTCCATCGCATGAATTTGTCTATTAATATTTGACTCTGCAATATGATCCATATCAATTAAAGTGATTTTACCTATGCCATTTCTTGCCATCGATTCTGCAATCCAGGATCCCACTCCTCCTATACCTATAATACATATATGTGAAGATTGAAAAATTTTAAACCTCTCTAGCCCATACAATCTAATGACTCCACCAAATCGCCTACTAACGTCTTGGGTATCAATACTCATTATTTCTCAAGGACTACAAATGCCGCAGCAATATTCTTTTCGTCTGAAATTGACAAATGGCAGTGCTTTATATTGTGGCTTTTTACTAGAAAAGTAAGCTCTGGTATTGTTTTAATTTTTGGCTTACCAAGTATGTCATGAATAACTTCGATAGATTTAAAGTTTACTGGTGACCTCATTCCAGTTCCTAATGCCTTAGCAAAAGCTTCTTTAGCTGCAAAACGTTTTGCAAGAAAGTTTTCTTTGCCTTCAGTTTTGTTATAAGTGATGAGCTCTTGAGAGGTTAATATTTTTTTTGCCAAAGCAATACCATGTTTATGCAAAGCCTCCCTAATTCTTTTAACCTCAACTACATCAGTACCAATTCCATAAATCATTAGAGGGTCTGCCTTGTTATTATTTTTTTCATATCTTTAATAGCTTTTTGCCAGCCAACAAAAAGAGCTTCAGCAACAATAGAATGCCCAATATTTAATTCGTAAATATCATTAATTGCTGCAATTGCTTGAACATTACTATAATGCAGTCCATGTCCTGCATTAACAACCAAACCAGCTTTGTTTGCAAAATTTACCGCCTCTTTGATAATGGACAGCTCTTTTAACTTTTCAGCTTTATTTTGGAGATTTGCATAATGGCCTGTATGAATCTCAATGACTGGTACATTCATCATAATCGCTTTTTCAATATGCTTTATATTAGGAGCAATAAAAAGTGAAGCCTTTATCCCAGAAGATGCTAATCGATCGCAAGCGTCCTTGAGTAAGTCGTAGTTATTTACAATATCTAACCCCCCTTCAGTAGTTCGCTCCTCTCTTTTTTCTGGAACTATACAAACATCTTGAGGCTTAACATCTAAGGCAATTTTAATCATCTCCTCAGTTGGAGCTAATTCAAGATTCATTTTTGTTGTTAGCAAAGGTTTTAGCTCATATAAATCTTTATCCTGCATATGTCTTCGATCTTCTCTTAAATGTAGAGTAATACTATCAGCACCTGCTTTCTCAGCATCTAATGCAGCTTTTACTACATTGGGGTAGTCTGTTCCTCTTGCTTCTCTGATAGTAGCTATATGATCAATATTTACACCGAGTAACATATTTTTAATCGCCTTGTAAGTTTGTGAAAAGTTGTTTTGAGTTTAATGGCTTATCGCCTAAGTAATATGCAATTAAATATCGCATTAATTGTTTGCTTTCTAATTGAGTATTATCTTCTTTATACTCATCCCCTGCCATATCTAATAATGTTTTACCAAGAATCTTTACTCCATTTTCAGTTTTGGATATCTCAGATGCCCCATATTCAGCTTCGTAAATATAAAATTTATCAGAAACAATTGGATCTCCATTCTCGTCATACTTTAAGGGAACTTCGTATCCCAGTTCTTGAAGTAATTTAAGCTCAAATTTTCTTAAAGCTATCTCGAGGTTTTCCCCATTTGCTAATGTCTTCATCGTGAAATGATAGAAATTAAAAAGCTCTGGGTAACTATCCTCTCTGGGTAATAGCCTTATAATTAATTCATTAATATAAAAGCCACATATTAATGCATCGCCATCAACTTGAAGGAATTTGTCGCACCACTCAATATTATGCAAAGTTTTTATTTCTCCCCTGCCAGACCAAGTCGCTTGAAGTAATTGAAATGATTGAAGCATTCCTCTCAGAGAGGACCTAGGCCTTCTTGCACCTTTAGCAACAACCGGAATTCTTCCATGGCCCTCCGAGAATAATTCTGCAATAAGGCTTGTCTCCTTAAATGGGTAGGTATGTAAAATGTAGACATCTTGGTTCTCTTGTTTTGATTTCGTAGCCACTATTTTACAGGCCTAATGATTTTAGTGCTCTCAAATCGTCAGACCACCCTTTTTTCACTTTGACCCAAGTTTCAAGCCAAACCTTTCCACCAAAAAGCTTTTCCATATCCATCCTGGCATTGGTTGATATTTCTTTTAACCTTATTCCTTTGTTACCAATAATCATAGGTTTATGGGGATCTCTTTCAACTATGATTGCAGCAAATATTCTTCGAACATTTCCATCATGCTCAAACTTTTCTATTTCAACAGCAACAGAGTAAGGAAGTTCCTGACCGGTAAGTCTAAAAATTTTTTCTCTGATTATTTCTGAAGCCAAAAATCTTTCATTCTTGTCTGTTATTTGATCTTCTTCATAAATAAAATCTTGTTCAGGCAGAAATCTTCGGGCGCACTCTAAGAGTTGATTTAAATTATTTCCTTTTTTTACACTCGTTGGAATTATTTCCTTATAACGTCTATTTTCTTTAAAAACGTTAATCAATTCTAAAATTTTTGTTTTTTCTTTAAGACGATCGACTTTATTAATCACAAGTATTATGGGTGTACCCTCTGGAATCATTTGTAAGATTTTTTTGTCAACATCAGTCATTTGACGAGGTTCAATCAAGAAAAAAATCACATCAACCTCCTGTAAGGTTTGTTTCACAGTTTTATTTAAATTCTTATTGAGTGTGTTTAAATGCTTTAATTGATAGCCTGGTGTATCTACAAATATATATTGTGTTTCAGATGTTGTGTGTATACCTAACAATTGATAGCGAGTTGTTTGCGCTTTTCGAGAGGTAATACTTAACTTTGTGCCTAGAAAATAATTTAGCAGTGTTGATTTTCCGACATTTGGTTGGCCAACTATCCCTATAGTTCCGCATTTTTTTTTCATAAGTCAGTATTATTTTGTAATTTTTTTATTGACTCTTCTGCAGCGCTTTGTTCTGCAACTTTTCTACTAGCTCCTTCACCCTCGATACTTAAGCCTAATTTTGGAATGGAACAACTTACTTTGAAATACTGGTTATGCGCTTCGCCCTCAATTGAAACTACATTATATTCTGGTAGAGGAATTTTTTTTGCCTGTAGCAATTCTTGAAGAACTGATTTTGAATCTTTTTGAATATTATTAGGATTAATTGCTTCAAGTCTCTCTTGGTACCATCCTCTGATTAATTTATTTGCGCTATTTATTCCACCATCGATAAATACTGCTCCTATAATTGCCTCAACTGAATCTGCCAAAATAGATGGCCTCCTCCATCCAGAACTTTTTAACTCTCCTTCTCCAAGGATTAAGTAGTCACCTAGATTTAAAGCTATGCCAATTTCACTTAAGGTAGCAGACTTAACCAATTGTGAACGTAAACGGCTTAAGTCTCCTTCAGACAATAAATTAAACTCCTTAAATAGTGATTCTGCAATTATAAAATTTAGAATACTGTCTCCAAGAAATTCTAATCTCTCATTATTTTTACCTTGAAAGCTTCTGTGGGTAAGCGCTAATTCTAATAGGCTTTTATCATTAAAATGATAATTTAAAATCTTTTCTAATTGCTCTATATATCTCTTATCCATTATTATTTTATCCAGGTACCTATTCGACTAAATTGAGAAAAGTTAAGCCAAATAAAAAATGCCTTTCCTACTAATAATTCATCAGGAACAAATCCCCAAACACGACTATCTGATGAATTATCCCGATTATCTCCCATAGCAAAATAGTGTCCCTCAGGAACATTGAATTTATAACTACCACTCGGCACGTCGTGGATTAATATAGAATAATCACCAAGCGTTTCAACAAATTTGGTAGCTTCCATCATTTCATTTTCATTAAAGGCATAGATATATTTTTCTTGAAGAATTTTTTTTATATGTGTTCCATTGATAAAAAGATCTTTATTTTCATATCTTATCTCATCTCCAGGGAGCCCTATGGCTCTTTTTATATAATCGATCGAGGGGTCTTTTGGGTAATGAAAAACAAAAACATCTCCTCTGTTTGGTTTTCCTACTTTTATGAGCGTTTTATTCCATACTGGGAGACGGATACCGTATTTAAATTTATTAACAACTATAAAATCACCGGCAATTAAAGTAGGCATCATTGATCCTGAGGGAATTTTAAAAGGCTCAACAATAAAAGATCGTATAACAAATACCAAAAGTAAAACAGGGAAAAAGCTTCTTCCATATTCAACAATCCATGATGGTTTTTGTTTTTTTGGCCTAAATCTTTTAAGGATTAAAATATCGAGAAAGTATATTAGCCCAGTAATTATTGTGGCTGCCATTAATAATTTTACAAACATCATTTTTCATCGACCTTTAAGATTGCAAGGAATGCTTCCTGAGGAATTTCAACATTACCGATTTGCTTCATTCTTTTTTTTCCTCTTTTTTGTTTCTCTAATAATTTTCTTTTCCTCGATACATCACCACCATAACATTTCGCTAAAACATTTTTGCGCATTGCTTTTACAGTCTCGCGCGCGATTATATTTGCACCGATTGCAGATTGAATAGCGACATCAAACATTTGGCGTGGTATAAGTTGTCTCATCTTAGAAGTCAATTCTCTCCCCCTATAAATACTATTAGCTCGATGAACAATTAATGAAAGTGCATCGACTCTCTCGCCGTTAACCATAATATCTAATTTTACTAAATCTGAAGGGCGAAATTCTAAAAATTCATAATCCATTGAAGCATAGCCTTTAGAAATTGATTTAAGTTTATCAAAAAAATCAAGAACAACCTCACTTAGAGGAATCTCACAGGTAATCATGACCTGTCTACCCAAATATTGCATGTTCTTTTGAATTCCTCTTTTCTCATTAGTTAATGTCATGACTGGCCCAACGTAATCATTAGGCAAAAGAATTTTTAAATTTATAATTGGTTCTCGAATTTCCTCTATTACAGACAAATCTGGCAATCTTGATGGATTCTCAATCATTTTAGTTTTGCCGTCTTTTAATAATAATTCATAAATGACAGTTGGTGCAGTTGTGATTAAATCCATTTCGTATTCGCGCTCAAGTCGCTCTTGAATAATATCCATATGAAGCAACCCAAGAAAACCGCATCTAAAACCATAACCCAAAGCAGTTGAGTTTTCTGGCTCAAAATGTAGTGAGGCATCATTTAGCCTAAGCTTTTCAAGTGCCGTTCTCAGAGCTTCGAATTGATTTGATTCAATTGGATAAAGTCCAGCAAACACTTGAGGCTTTACTTCCTTAAAATCTGGGAATGCCTCAGTTGCTTTGTTTTTTGAAAGTGTAATCGTGTCTCCAACTTTGGCATTATCTAATTCTTTAATACCACATATAACAAAGCCAACTTCACCAGCACTTAATAATTTTTTATTCAAAGCTTTTGGGGTAAATATACCAACTTGTTCACAATTAAATTCTGAAGCTGTTGCCATAAGATGAATCTTATCTTTTGGATGTAATTGCCCATCAACTACTCTCACAAGCATAACAACGCCAACATAGTTATCAAACCAAGCGTCAATTATAATTGCTTTTAAAGGTTTATCAGTATCTCCAAGCGGGTGTGGAACTCTCTCAATAATAGCCTCTAATATTTCCTCAATCCCAACACCTGTTTTTGCTGAGCAAAGAATAGCGTTCTGAGCTTCAATACCAATAACATCTTCAATTTCTTTCCTTACCCTATCAGGATCAGCTGATGGCAAATCAATTTTATTTAATACAGGGAAAACTTCTAAATTTTGATCAAGAGCTGTATAACAATTTGCTACTGTCTGAGCTTCTACCCCTTGTGAGGAGTCTACAACTAAAATCGCTCCTTCACATGCAGCTAGAGAGCGGCTGACCTCATAAGAAAAATCTACATGGCCTGGTGTATCTATTAAATTAAGTGTGTATATATTTTTATCTTTGGACTGATAGTTTAAGGTAACTGTTTGAGCTTTAATAGTGATTCCCCTTTCACGCTCAATATCCATAGAATCTAATACCTGCTCTTCCATTTCACGCTCAGCAAGGCCACCGCAATGCTGAATAATGCGGTCAGCTAATGTAGATTTGCCATGGTCAATATGAGCAATAATGGAAAAATTTCTTATTTTTTTCATAGAAAATAGTTTGTTTAGAAGAATAAAGACGCAGTATGCGCCTTTATTTATAACTTGATTTTACCTTATAGAATAAAATTTTTAAGAAAATTATTTTTTTACTTTTACTGGTACAAAAAGAGTGTCTCCATTTCGATAAAGCAATATAGCGATTACCTTACCATCAGGAATTTTTCTTAAGTTATTATTAAAGGATTGAATCGATTTTACGGGGGTATTATTAACCACAAGTATAATATCTCCCTTCATAATTCCTGCGGCCAATGAGCTTCCTTGAACATCCTTAACTAAAAGTCCTTTTCTTCTACCAATTTTTTTCTTTTGTTGAGCTGACAAATTATTTAAAACTAATCCAATACTGTTGAATTTATTTGGTTGATTTTCAAGTCTTGAATTAGCAATTTTCTCTTGAGATGGAATTGTGCCAACTTTTATATTCAGTGTAAGAACTTTGCCATTCCTTAAAATTTCAACTGGAACAGTTGTGTTAGGTTTGGTAATTCCAACATACCTGGGTAAATCCGATGATTTGTTAATAATATTTTTATTGAATTTTATTATCACGTCTCCAGGAAGTAGCCCGCCTGAATCTGCTGGAGACTTTTTTTCAACTCCAGCAACAAGTGCGCCTTGTATATTTTTCATCCCAAATGATTCAGATAA
>CAZPCL010000037.1:0-9626 GCA_964585105.1 uncultured Methylobacillus sp. | reverse complement strand
CCCCTGTTGCCTGGATGAAAACCAGGTGTCCTAGGCCTCTAGACGATGGGGTCGTACTAGAAGTGCGATATTTTACTATAGATTAATGATATTTTAAAAAAAAGTTAGACAAAAGTTTTGAGAATTGAATTAATATTAATTTTTATATAATGAAATATGGAGATTATGATGGAATATATAGATAAGAAAGCTAATCAAATTTTTTGTAAATTATTTTTTATTGCCCCTTGGCTTTTGAGGCTGGGGCTTGGTATTTCCTTTTTCTTTCATGGTTACGGTAAGTTTCCTCTCCCACCCCAAAAGCTAATTGATTATTTTGGCTTTTCTGAAGCTTTAGCATCTTTTGTTGCAATAGCTGAACTATCAGCAGGAATAATTATAATTTGTGGCGGCTTATTTAGGGACCGTTTGGGTAATTTTTTAACTAGATTTGGGGCATTACTTATAGTAATTATTATGATTGTTGCTTTTACACTTGCTCATAGTGATTGGTTCGTAACTCCTAAATTGTTTATGAGTGAGCAAATATTTTTAATACTTATAGGTTTGTATTTTTTGATCCGGGGTAATGATGAAACTATTAAATAATCTTTATAACTATACTTTAAAGCTAGCTGGCCATGCTAAAGCTAGTTATTATCTTTTTACTTTAAGCATTGCGGAATCATCATTTTTTCCAATTCCACCGGATGTTATGTTAGCCCCTATGTGTTTAGCAAAACCAGCTAACGCTTGGAAATTTGCTTTTATAACGACAATTGGGTCAGTATTGGGTGGTATTTTGGGTTATTTGATTGGTAAATTTTCATTTGAATATGTTGAGCCCGTAATAGAACGATTTGGGTATACAATTGTTTATTTAAATGCAGTTGATTGGTTTAATGATTGGGGTTTTTGGGCGATACTTATTGCAGGGTTTTCACCGATACCCTATAAAGTTTTTACTATTGCTGCTGGAGTTTTAAATATGGCAGCCATACCCTTTATTGTCGGCTCTATTATAGGGCGAGGATCAAGATTTTATCTAGTAGCTTTTTTTGTAAAACTGTTTGGAAGTAGAATCGATTTTATACTTAAAAAGTATATGGATAGAATTGGATGGTCAGTACTTGTTTTAATTATTGTATGTCTGTTAATTTTTATATGATGAAAATAGTTTATAGCCTCAGTTAAATTCAATGAAACAAGCCTAAGGTTTATTAATTACTTTAAATTTTTTTAATGTAGCAATAGACATTTTAATTGATGATAGATATTATTATTAATGTTATTAATTAATTATATGAGACCTCCATGGATATAGAAAACCAAAATCAAATTTTGATTGATATATCAACACTTCTTGATATTGAATTCAAGGAAGTAAAAAAATTTGTTGAGTTAATGATTGATGGGTATAACTTTGAAGATGGGGTAAATGCTTGCTCATTAACAACAAGTGAATGTAAGTTAGTTCTAGATGAGATACAAAAAAGAAAACCTAAAGCTTAAAGCTTATTTATAACTAATTCTCATAAGCTTGCCTTGTTCTCTTTTTATTACGTCAGTAAAAAAACTGCTAACAGCTTTAACTCGTGATAACTGATGTAAATCTTCATGAACCACCATCCAATATTCACGAGTAGCAAATATTTTCTTTGGTAAAATTACATCCAAGTTCCTATCTTCTGCAACTAGAAATCCATGGAGTAGTGCAAGACCAATTCCATCAATTACTGCCTGATACTGTGCTTGTAATGAATTACTCCTGAATATAATATTTACATCTTGCAGTAAATCCTGCATATATTTTAATTGTGGAAATTCAATAAGGTCATCAATATAGCTAATAAAAGGATGGCTAGCTAAGTCTTTAAGTGATTTTATTTCATTACTATTATTTAAATATTTTTGACTCGCATACAAAGCTAATCTGTATTCACCAAGCTTCCATGCTACCAATCTACCTGTTGTTGGTCTCGCTAATGTAATAGCAATGTCAGCCTCGCGTTTTGATAAGCTTCTTGATCTCGTATCAGCTAACAATTCTAGCTCAATCGCAGGGTGCTGCTCTTTGAATGCTTTAATATGTTTTGAAATAATTCCAATACCAAGCCCTTCTGGAACAGCCATTCTTACTGTTCCGGTTAATACAGTATCGGTACCTGAAATAGATTGATAAATAGAATTAATTTTAGTCTCAATATCTTCTGCATAAGGGAGCAACTTGTGACCCTCGTCAGTAAGTGAGTATCCTTTTGGCGATCTGTTGAATAAATGTACTTCAAGCTCTTTTTCTAATCGATTAATGTGTCTGCTAACCGTCGTGGGTTCGATGCTAAGTCTTTTTCCAGCATTAGTAAGCTTACCTTGTCTACCGAGCTCAAGAAAAGAACGTAAATTATCCCAATCAAACATATTTATTTCTTCCAATAATTTTATACAAATAAAAAGTAATAGAATGCATTAATGCATTATGAAAACTAATATATTGCTATTGTACTGCATAAATAAAAAGAATAATATCTTAGTCAAATAGTTAATTTAAAAGTATGAGGTGCAGAATGGTTGAATCTAAAAAAATAATGTCAGTAGGGCATTTGATAGATGGATATATCCAGAATCGTAGTGGTCCAAAGTTAGATGTGTTTAACCCAGCAAGTGGAAGTGTCAGTAAACAAATACAAGTAGCAACAAAAGAAACTGTAGAGGAGGCAATTACCTCGGCTGAAGCTGCATTCCCAGATTGGAGGAATACTTCACCAATTAAACGAGCTCGTATAATGTTTCGCTTCAAAGAATTACTGGACAAAAATGCAGACAAGATCTGTCAGCTTATAGGTGAGGAACACGGTAAGATTTCTCATGATGCTATGGGTGAATTGCAAAGAGGAATTGAGAATGTTGAGTACGCATGCTCTGCGCCTGAAATATTAAAAGGTGAGCACAGTAAAAATGTTGGACCTGCAATAGATTGCTGGAGTGAATTACAACCATTGGGAGTAGTTGCTGGTATTACACCGTTTAATTTTCCAGCAATGATTCCTTTGTGGATGTACCCATTAGCGATTGTTTGTGGAAATTGCTTTGTACTAAAACCTTCGGAGCGAGATCCTAGTTCCACTCTATATATTGCTGAATTACTTCATGAAGCAGGCCTTCCAAAAGGTGTTTTAAGTGTCGTAAATGGCAATAAAGAAACTGTACTTAGTATATTGAATGATAAGCGTATACAAGCAGTCAGCTTTGTTGGGTCTACATCTGTTGCCGAATATATATATAGCACTGCGACTGCAAATGGCAAACGTTGCCAAGCGTTGGGCGGAGCTAAGAATCATGCTGTTATCATGCCAGATGCAGATATCGATAACGCTGTTTCTCAACTGATGGGAGCTGCATTCGGGTCAAGCGGCGAACGTTGTATGGCTCTCTCAGTTGCAGTTGTTGTTGGAGACGCGGTGGGAGATAAATTAATTCATAAAATACAACAAGCAATGAAGAATCTTAAAGTAGGTGAGTACATTGAAAGTACTAATGACTTTGGTCCACTTATTACGAAAGAGCACCAAAACAAAGTTACTTCTTATATAGATAGTGCTGAAAGCCAAGGCGCGACTATTGTTGAAGACGGTAGAAATATAATTGTTAAAGGATGTGAGGGTGGTTTTTTTGTTGGGGGAACTTTGATCGACAATGTCACCTCAGATATGCTTTCTTACAAAGATGAGATTTTTGGCCCTGTATTACAGGTTGTTCGGGTTAAGAATATGCAGGAAGCTATGGAGCTTATTGACAACCATGAATATGGAAATGGGACTTGTATATTTACGCGTGATGGAGAAGCAGCTCGTTATTTTTCTGACAACATAAAAGTTGGTATGGTAGGAATTAATATTCCTGTTCCTGTGCCAGTTGCATACCATAGTTTTGGTGGATGGAAGCGCTCTTTGTTTGGCGATCTATTTGCTTATGGGCCAGATGGCGTTAAGTTTTATACCCGCCGCAAAACCATAACTCAGAGATGGCCTTCTAATGGCGTTAGGGAGGGAAAACAATTTTCTATGACAAGTTATGGATCAACTGATTTAAAAAAGTAGTGGGTTTAACTAGTTTTATCAACAGTTTATTAATATTTATAAAAGGGATATGAATTATGAAAAAATTAACACTAAGTAAGATTATTATTAGTCTTCTTATTATTACACTATCAACTATTTCAAATGCTGCACCAGAATTAAGTAAATTATGGGAAACAAAGGCAGACTTTAAGTTACCAGAATCTGTTATCTATGATAAAGAAAATGATATTTTATATGTTTCAAATATGCAAGATGATCCTTTTAAAAAAGATAAAAATGGATTTATTTCAAAAGTAGATCTAGACGGAAATATTCTGAAACTAAAATGGGTTAAAGGTTTAAATGCGCCAAAAGGACTTGCTATTTCAAAAGGCAAACTGTATGTGGGCGATGTAGATCAACTCGTTGAAATAGATATAAAGAAAGGTAAGATTAGTAATAGATATGATGCAGTTGGGGCAGCTTTACTAAATGATGTAGCAGCTGATAGCAAGGGTAATATTTATGTTTCTGATACATTTACAGATACTATTTACAGATTAAATACTTTTGGGCAACTAACAAAATGGCTTTATAGCCCTAAACTACAGGCACCAAATGGCTTGCATTACGAAAAAGGACAGTTAATAGTTGGTAGTTGGGGTCATCCGACTGACGGTTGGGCAGCTGCAGAAGTAGGCCATCTTAAAACAATCTCATTAAAAACTAAAAAAATTAAGTCCTTAGGTAATGGCAAAGCTGTTGGCAATCTAGATGGAGTTGAATCTGATGGCAAAGGAGCTTACTATGTGGCAGATTGGGTTGGTGGTAAATTATTTCTTATCCAACCAAACGGCCGTTTTAAAGTAGTTTTAGATTTATCTCAAGGTGTTGCAGATCATGAAGTTATTCATGAAAAAAATATAATCATCATCCCTATGATGCTTGAAGGTAAACTAGTTACTTATAAGATTAAATAAAATATAGAAAAAAAACTCATGCTGTGAATATATTATCAGCATGAGTTTTTTTAAAAGAAAGATATTATGAAAATATTTCAAGTACTAGCTCGCCCATTTGTCTCATTTGTTGAACGTTATTATCCTGATGCTTTTATATTCGTAATTATACTTTCGGTTATAACGTTTTTATCGGCATTATTCTTAACAGATTCCTCTGTAACTTCAACATTAGTAGCTTGGGGTGATGGATTGCCAATGCTGTTTAAATTTACAGCACAAATAACTATCATTATGGTTGGAGCACACGCTTTAGCTCACACAGAATCAGTACAAAAATTTCTAACCAAGATAGGCCAACTTCCGAATTCGTCTAGTCAAGCTTATGCTCTCGTTGCATTTACTGCCGGTATTGCAAGCTTGCTTGCTTGGTCATTCGGTCTCATCATAGGTGCCATTGTTGCAAGAAGTGTTGCTAGTGAGTGCTACAAAAAACCTTTTAAAATACATTATCCATTATTAGTTGCATCAGCCTATTCAGGCTTTGTTATTTGGCACATGGGTTATTCTTCTTCGGCAGCACTCTTTGTTGCTACGCCAGGTCATCTCTTAGAAGATAAAATAGGTGTGATTCCAGTAACTGAGACAATTCTTTCTTCAGCAAATATTTTGCTAGCATTAATGGCGTTAGCAATAATTACAATTATTTGCCCCCTTATGAAACCCAAAGATAAAGATGTAATTCAATTTAAACCTATCCCAACAGAGAAAAATGATAGAAATTTTATATTGGAAAAGTCTAAAATGACAGTAATTGAGAAATTTGAAAATCATAGGTCTTTAAATATTTTTCTTGGTTTTGCAATAATTACTTATATTTTTGTTACTTACTCACAAAAAGGATTTTCTCTTAACTTAGATATTGTAAGTTGGACATTTTTAGCCTCTGGCTTACTATTAGCGAGCTCACCAATGCATTTCATAAAATTAGTTAATAATGCAGCAAGTACAGTTGGGCCCATAATTCTTCAATATCCTTTTTATTCTGGAATTATGGGGATGATGGCAACAACAGGTTTAATGAAAGTTCTTACAGATTGGATTGTTTCAATAGCATCTCCTGAAACACTTGGCTTTTTTGCATTTCTATCTGGTGGTCTGGTTAACATGTTTATACCTTCGGGTGGAGGGCAATGGGCAGTTCAAGGTCCAATTATGATTGAAGCTGCTCAATCATTAGGTGTTAATCCTGCTATTGTTGTTCTCGGAGTTGCATATGGAGATCAATGGTCTAATATGATTCAACCCTTTTGGACCATACCAATACTTGCTATAGCTGGATTACATATGCGTCAGATATTGGGTTATACGTTTGTGATATTTATAATGACAGGCTTCCTTTATGGTTCAGGTATGCTTTATATGGGTACAGGTAACATATAACAAATATAAATGAATTATTTATATTAAATATAGTCTGTATAATTTAAATTCTATGGATAAGTTTTAATGAAAACTGATAAAGAAAAAGAAGAATGTCCTGCTCACAAATGTAAACCTTTCATGGTTTTAAGTTATGTAGGGGCCCTTTTTTTAATTTTAGGTATCTCTTCATTTATTAAGTACCTCCTTAATTAATTTAAAAAGACTCTTTGAACCCAAATGAGAAATCTATTCCTACTTTTATTTTTACTACCTAACCTTTCATCAGCAGAGGTGCTTCATGTTGATCTAATCTGTGAAGGAGAGTCTACTTTGTATTGTGAAGACTCAAAAAAATGTGGGAGTGAACCTGCTGTCGAGATAATTAAAATTGCTGGCAATACTCTGGTTCATAAAATTCATGGCAATCAATTTTTAGAAGTTGATAAAAATTCGGTTAGCTTTAAGGAGATGGATACTGATGGGTCAATTGGTTTTTCTCTCAACATAAACAGGCAAACAGGAAAAATTGAGATAATAAGAGGGTGGTCTAAACCTTATCATTTTATTGGATTGTGTGAGCAGCCCCAAATTAAAAATCCATACGATCCTACATAATAAATTATAGAAGGTAATGGTAAATTAATGATTTCAGTCTTTTATGACGATAAATGTAGTTTATGCTCTAGAGAGATTAATTTTTACAAAAAAATTGCTCCGAAAGCTCCCTTGATATGGTTAGGGATATCTACTTCCTCGATAGAGTTAAACAATGCAAAGGTAAAGCGTATAGATGCATTAATGTTTCTTCATGCAAGAGATAACGATGGCATGTTTCACATAGGAGTAGATGCTTTCATATTGATATGGCGTAATCTTCCATACTTTAAGTATATAAATTATTTTATTTCGCTACCAGGAATTTATCAACTTGCTAATCTCATTTATGCAAAATTTGCTAAGTATCGCTTCAAAAAACTTGAACATTGCCAAATAGAATTTCGAAAAATAAAATAATTTTAAGATACTTATGAAAGCTATATATTGGTTTAGAAACGATCTAAGGTTGAATGATAATTTTTCGTTAAATTTAGCACTCAAAAAGTCTGATGAAATTTTATTTGTTTATATTCATGATATTGCTAACGATAATAATTCTTCTTGGGGATTCAAGAAGATGGGAGAACATCGAAAATTATTTTTATCACAAGGCTTAAAAGAACTAAACCAAAGTTTAGAAAAATACGCTCATTCATTAAATATATACATTGATGATTCAGTAAATATCCTAAAAAAATTAGTTATTAAGCATAAAATTGATACTATTTTTTGTGAATCAATTGAAGCTTTTGATGAGAAGAAACAAATAGAGTCACTGAGAAATATAGAAATTAATGTTATTACTTATTTTCAGTCATCATTATTTAAAAAAAATCAGTTACCATTTGATTTAGAAGGTTTGCCTAATGTATTCACTGATTTTAGAAAAGCTCTTGAACATTTGGATATTAAGCCAGATATACCTGTAAGTCTTCCGAAAAAAATATTTAATATGGCTTCAATTAAGGATAGTAAGTTCTTTGAGCTAGATACTAAACTTAATGAATATAGTAAGAGTTCATTTCCAATTACGGATAAAAATTTTAGGGGCGGGGAAAAATCAGGTGCTTTGTTTTTAAAAAAATATTTTCAAAGCAAAAAGGTAGAGAGCTATAAACAGACAAGGAATGAATTGACAGGGATAGACTTTTCAACCAAGTTTTCACCATGGCTTTCACTCGGGTACATATCAGCAAGACAAGTATTTTTCTCGTTGAATGAGTATGAAAATAAGCATATAAAAAATGAAAGTACTTATTGGGTTTTTTTTGAGTTACTTTGGAGGGATTATTTTAGGTTTATCATGACTAAGTATGGAGAAAAATTATTTTATAAAAGAGGCTTAAATCGATCAAAACAAAATATAAAATATGATCATAGTAACTTTGAATTATGGACAACAGGAAAAACTAAAAATAAATTTATTAATGCAGGTATGAATGAACTAAGACTAACAGGGTTTTTGTCAAACAGAATGAGACAGATAGTTGCAAGCTATCTCATTAATGAATTGGGTTGTGATTGGAGGGCTGGTGCTGCATGGTTCGAATCAAAACTTATTGATTATGATGTTTACAGTAATCAAGGAAATTGGGCATATATGGCTGGATGCGGAACAGATCCTCGTGGAGGAAGATTCTTTAATATTGAAAAACAACAAAAAACATACGATAAAAATTCTATTTATCAAATGTTGTGGGATTTATAATGAAAAAACTACATGTAATATTAGGTAATCAATTATTTCCAATTAATGAAATAAATAAAAAAGAATCATCAATGGTATTTATGGCAGAAGATTATGATCTATGCTCTGAACATAAAAACCATAAACTAAAAATTTTAAATTTTCTTGTTTCAATGAGAGAGTATCGTGATCAACTTGATAAACATGGTTATAAAGTTTTTTATTCACAAATTGACGAACCTGATTTTGATAAGCCTTATGAATCAAAGTTATTAAATATTTTAAATAAAGAAAAGATTGATGAGGTTTTATTCTACGAAATAGAAGACTATTTGTTTGAAAAAAAGATCATAAATTTTTTAAATAAAAATTCTATTAAATTTTCAATAATACCTTCACCAATGTTTTTATGCTCAAGGAATAAATTTTTAGAATTTTCAAAAATAAATAAAAGCCTTAGAATGGTTAGTTTTTATCAAATGATGAGAAAAGATTTAAAGATATTAGTTGATGAAAAAGATAAGCCAATTGGAGGGAAATGGTCATTTGATCTTGATAATAGAAAGAAACTCCCTAAAGATATTGAGCTTCCACCAAAACCAACAAACAAATCTTCTATATATTTTGATGAGTTAGATAAGATAATTAATTCAAAATTCAAAGACCATCCAGGTACTACTAAAAATCATTGGGTACCATTCAATAGAGTGCAGGCAATGGAAATGCTTGAAGATTTTTTAAAAAATAAACTTGAAAATTTTGGTAAGTATGAGGATGCTATAGATTCAAATAATAATTTTTTGTTTCATAGTGCGCTAAGCCCAATCATAAATATGGGCTTAATTACACCGATGGAAGTTATAGAAAAAACACTTATTTATCACGCAAAGAAACCTTTTCCACTAAATTCTCTTGAAGGTT
>CAZPCL010000036.1:0-9685 GCA_964585105.1 uncultured Methylobacillus sp. | reverse complement strand
AACAACAAAGATTTGGTGTCGACGATCATCAGCTAAATCTTTCAACAACTTGCCAACTACTTCAGCTACTCCACCACCAATACCAACATCAACCTCGTCAAAAATCATTACAGGCACATTTGCTCTTTTGATTGATGCCACTCTTATAGCTAAACTAATTCTAGATAATTCACCACCAGATGCTACTTTTTGAATAGGTTTGGGTTCTGCATTAAGGTATGTTGAAATTAAAAACTCAACTAACTCACCTCCATTGGCACTCGGCTCAATTGGTTTTAAATTAACCTCAAATCTTCCATCTGTAAAAGATAAATTTTTAAGCTTGTCAGTAATAATCTTATTAAGTTCTAGCGCTGCTTTTTGACGTTTTTGTGATAATTTTGATGCAGCTTCGTCATAACTTTTCTTCGCTTCATTAAGTGCCTCTGTTAATTCTTTTTTATCTATTAATTTTTCCAATAAATCATATCGATTTTCCCAATCACTACTCTGAGAATCAAGCTCTTCGGGTTTTACACGATATTTTCTACAAAATTCAAATGTATCTTGAATTTTAGCCTCGACTTGTTTTTTTAGGTCTTCATTTAAATCTAGAGTATGTAGGTACTGATTTAACTCGCGAACTAGCTCACCTAACTCTAGCGACACAGTGTCAATTATTTTCAAATGATTACTCAGCCGGTCATCAAGTTTGGATAGATTTGATAAATCTGTCTGCAGTTGGTTAATTTGATTTGTCAAAGAGGGAGTTTCATTATCAATCTTCAAAATACAATCCTGAATACCACTGATTAACTCTGAACTGTTAGCAAGCATTTTATGATTTGATTGAATTTCCTGCCAGCTAGACAAGGAAAAATCTAACGCCTTAAACTGTTTATTTTTTTCTTCAAGTTCTTTTATTTCTGCAATATAAGCTTCTTTATTTTTCTTAAAACTTTCATTCTCCTCAAAAAGATTACGCCAATTTTCATAGCACCCCCTAATTTCTTTTACTTCCTCACCAGATCCTGAAAAATTATCTAAAATCTCTCTTTGTGTCGAATTTTTTAATAATGAATGATGCGAATTTTGACTATATATATCAATAAGAAATTCGCCAATCGATTTTAACTGATTAATAGTTGAGGGTATTCCATTAATAAATCCTTTAGACTTTCCATCTTGAAATACAATCCTTCTTAAAAGAAGATTATCTTCTTCGGATTCGAGCTCATTCTGTTTTAACCATTCCTGAGCATTGTTATTTCCCTGGATATTAAAGGTGGCAGAAATATCTGATTTATCACTATTATTTCTTACCACACCGCTTTCACCTCTTTGGCCAAGCGCCAATGAAAGTGCTCCAATAAGTATAGATTTTCCTGCTCCAGTTTCTCCTGTAAGCGCTGAAAAGCCACCTTTAAAGTTTAGCTCTAGTTCGTCAACGATAATAAAATTTTTAATTGAAAGATTTTCAAGCATTTTTAAATTCTATCCCCAATTTAATTTATTTCTAAGCATCTCAAAATAACAATAGTCTTTTGGATGAAGGATTGAAATAGATTGTTTGGCTTTTTTAATTCTGATGATGTCTTTTTTATCTAAAGGTATTTGAATCTGTCCGTCAATACTTGCATAGGCTTCATCCATATTAACTATTTTAATCAATATCTCACTGTCTCCGCTAACTGCAATAGGTCGATTACTTAATGTATGTGGGCTAATCGGTACAATTGTAATTGCATCTAAATTTGGATGGATAATTGGACCGCCAGCAGATAAGGCGTATGCAGTTGTTCCAGTAGGTGTACTTACAATCAGGCCATCAGATCTTTGTGTATGAACAAAGCTTTCATCAATATTCACTTCTAACTCGATAAGTCTTACACCACTTCTTATAACAATATCATTTAAAGCAAGAGACTTATAAATAGTTTTATTATTTCTCATGATGGTTGTTTCAATCAACATCCGATCATCTTGGATATAAAGACCATTTAAAATATTATCAATACTGTCAAACATACTATCAATGTTTAAATCAGCTAAAAACCCAAAACGACCTTGATTAACTCCAATTAAAGGGATACCTGAATCAACTAAAGTCCGAGCAACTCCGAGCATTGTTCCATCGCCACCAACTATAATTGCTATATCCACTTGCATAGCAATTGCGCTAAGTGGCAAAGATTTAAATCCATCTAAATTAATTTTTTTTTGTGTTTTTTCTTCAATAATTAAATCAATATTTTTTTTATTTAAATGGGTTATTAATTGAATTAGTTGATTATGAATATCCTTGCTCTCTTCAGATGAAGGATATTTTCCAATGATTGCAATTTTTTTAAATTTTATTACCATTATTTTTTAAACTAGCTATATTAAAGTTGAGACAGTAAAATATGTATTAAGACATATTTTAATGCATTAACGAAATTAAATTAAGGAATTAATTATAATTCATGGATTTAGATAAAAGAGCTCAAACTCTCTTAAAAACATTAATTAGTCATCATATTGGTGATGGTCAGCCTGTTGGCTCTAAAACATTAGCAACTGCGTCAAGTTTAGATCTCAGTCCAGCATCCATAAGAAATATCATGAAAGACCTTGAGGAAGCAGGCTTTATTGTAAGCCCTCATACATCTTCAGGCCGTATCCCTACCCAAAAGGGATATAGATTTTTTGTTGATAGCTTAGTATCTATAAAATCACTAAATGAATTGGAAATATCTTCCCTTAAGGATAAATTGATAACCTCTGATAATAAACATTTAATTAGCTCGGTTGCGGATACATTATCTCACCTAACTAAATTTGCGGGGGTAGTCTTAATTCCTCGCGCCAAAAAAGTTACCTTTAAACATATTGAATTTCTTGAATTATCTCAAAATAGGATTTTGGTAATCATTGTTACAGATGATGGGGGTGTTCAGAATAGAGTGATGTATACCAAAAATAATTATGATAAACAAAGTCTACTCGTGGCTTCGAACTTTTTTAATCAACATTATTCTGGCTTTAATATTGAGGATGTAAAAGAGAAATTAGTTAACGAATTAAAAACTATGAAAGCAGAAATGGTTGCATTAATGAATGCAGCAATTGAAACTTCTGGCGATACTGATGAAAAAGATAATTTAGTTTTATCAGGCCAAAATAATCTTTTAGAAACATCAGAGTTATCTCAGAACGTCTCTAGTGTTAGAAAAGTTGTTGAGATTTTTGAAAAGAAATCAGCCTTACTTCAGTTGTTAGAAAAAAGTCATCGGGCTGATGGTATCCAAATTTTTATTGGTGAAGAATCTGGCCATCAAGCACTCGACGAATGTAGTGTTATAACTGCACCATATGAAGCTGATGGTGAAATTCTTGGGATGTTAGGCGTTATTGGTCCGACAAGAATGGCTTACGAAAGAGTTATCCCCATTGTTGATATCACTGCTAAACTATTGACCAATTCAATTAAGTAGAAATTTTTATGAGTTATTATAATGAAGAGCCAAAATATGAACATGGAAATCCGCCTAGAATAGGGATTATCCTGTCAAATCTGGGCACACCAACCGAACCTAAAGCACCTGCAGTGAGAAAGTATCTTGGTCAATTTCTTATGGACAGAAGAGTGGTGGAGATTCCAAGATTCATTTGGTGTTGGATTTTACATTTCATTATTTTAGTCTTTAGGCCATCTGCATCAGCAAAAAAATATGCGCAAATTTGGACAAGTAAAGGCTCACCTCTTTTAGTTAATGCACAAGCGCAATCAAAATTACTAAAAAAATATCTGGAAAAGAACCAAAAACAGCCAATAGAGGTAGCATTAGGGATGAGCTACGGCCAGCCATCAATGCAAAAAGCCTTTAATGAGCTAAGAAAAAAAAATTGCACAAAAATACTACTATTCCCTCTCTACCCTCAATATGCTGGTTCATCTTCAGCTTCAGCAATGGATAGTTTATGGAGGTTGTTATTAAAAACAAGGAATGTACCTGAAATTAGAACAATCCGACATTATCATGATCACCCTGCATATATAGACGCATTGAAAGTATCAGTTTTAAACTACTGGAAAAAAAATGGGAGACCTACTAAATTAATAATGAGCTTTCATGGAATCCCAAAAAAGTCTCTATACCAAGGAGATCCTTATCATTGTGAATGTCATAAAACTGGGCGCTTATTAGCAGAAGCTTTAAAACTAAATGATAGTGAATATAAAATTTGCTTCCAATCTAGATTTGGAAGGGCTGAGTGGTTAAAGCCATATTTTTCAGAAGTAGTTGCTAGTCTAGGTCAACAGAAAATAAAAAATATCCATGTAATCTGTCCAGGATTTTCAAGTGATTGTCTTGAAACACTTGAAGAAATAAATATGGAGGGTAGGTCTATATTCATTGACAATGGTGGTAGAAACTATAAGTATATCCCTGCTTTAAATACGGATACTCTTTGGATTAAGGCTATGGGAGAAATATCAAACTCTAACCTCCAAGGATGGATAGATCCTAAATGGTCCTTAGCAAAAGAAAAGAAATTATCGAACATAACAATAAAACAAGCAAAAAAATTTAAATAAGAAAAGCCTATGATAATTCTTACTGGTGGTGCAGGAATGATTGGCAGCATAATTGCCTGGCACCTCAACACAATACTAAATGAAGATCAATTTGTAATCGTTGATGGCTGTTTGAATAAAGATCAAGAGCAGAATATAGCCAAGAGAAAGTTTGTTGATTATATAAATAAAAACGATCTACCAAAATATCTTAAGGATGTTCAAAATATTACTGCTGTCATTCATATGGGAGCTATTAGTGCAACTACTGAAGTAAACTTTAATAAACTACTATTATCGAATATTCGCTACAGTCAAATGCTTTGGAGTTGGTGTGCACAAAACAAAGTACCATTTATTTATGCAAGCTCTGCTGCAACATATGGTGGAGGCGAGTATGGATACAATGATAACGAAGATTCATTATCAAAACTAAACCCTCTTAATGCTTATGGTTATTCAAAGCACTTTTTTGACCAATGGATTCTTTCACAGGTTAAGTCTAATCAACCATGTCCACCACAATGGTGTGGATTAAAGTTTTTTAATGTTTATGGTCCAAATGAGTATCATAAAAATAGAATGGCTAGTGTTGTTTTTCATGCATTTCAACAATACCAAAAAGAAAATGAAATAAAACTATTTAAAAGTGAAAACAAAAAATATAAAGATGGGATGCAATTAAGAGATTTTATTTATGTTAAAGATGCTGTTGAATATATTATATTTCTTTTAAAAAACACTCATATTTCAGGCTTATTCAATTCTGGGACAGGTTCTGCACAGTCTTTCAATGATTTGGCCACCGCAGTGCTAATGAGCACAAAAGGAAATTTATCAAGTATTAAATATATTGAAATGCCTGAGGATTTAAAAGGTAAATATCAATACTATACTGAGGCTAATCTTGATAAAATATTAGCCACAGGTTTTAATTTAGAATTTAAAAATTTACAAGAAGGTGTAAATGATTATATGAAAAACTATCTTCTTACTTCTGACAGGTATGCTTAATTTTGAAAAATAATATTATTGATATTGTAAGTAATAGTTTTAATGCAAAAAATAAATGGGGTCTAGTCATTGGCGATATTATGCTTGATAAATATATTAACGGGGACGTTAAAAGATTATCACCTGAAGCACCTGTCCCTATTGTCAACGTAAATAATAATATCCATAAGATTGGAGGTGCGGGAAATGTTGCGCTTAACCTTTTAGGTTTAGGCATTAAAACAGTCATAGTTGGGGAAATTGGTAACGATAATTCTGGGGAAATTCTTAAAAAGTTATTCAGAGAAAGTGGCTTATCCACCAAACACCTTTTAAAGAAAAAAGGTGCTACGACAACTAAAACTAGAATTATGAGTGGTCAACAGCAAATAGTCAGGCTTGACTATGATGAATTTTCAAAAGGTCCAAATCAAATTGTATTAAGGAATATTTTAAAACTTGTATCTAATGGGCCAAGTGCAATAATTATTTCTGACTATGAAAAAGGTTTTCTTTCAACTTTAGCCTTAAAGAAAATTATTCAATTAGCCAATAAAAAAAATATTCCTATTCTTATAGACCCTAAAGGGAAAGATCTTGAAAAGTATCGTGGGGCAACAGCAATAACTCCCAACAAAAAAGAAGCTTATTTATTAGCAAATTTAACAGACAAGAACGAGAATATCCTTGAAACATCCCTAAAAAAAATAATTAAGAAATATAATTTTACTTTCATTTCAATGACCCAAGGTGAGTATGGAATAAAATATATAACAAATAATAAAGTTGAAGAATTTCCTACAAGAGCTTCTGAGCAAGTATTTGATGTATCTGGTGCGGGTGATACTGTTATTGCAACATTAACGGCTAGCATAATCGGAAATTTACCTTTTAAGGATGGTTTCGAGCTAGCTAATTTAGCGGCAGGAATCGTTATTAGACAAATTGGAACAATGCCAATCGAAAAGAATGAGCTATTAATCGAACTTCACTCGCTTACAAGTATCAATACAATTAAAAAGGTTATTGGCAGTAAGGAAGATCTATTAGATCAAGTTAATACACTGAGAAAAAATGACTATGGTCGGATTGGCAAAAAAAAATTAACCATTGGTTTTACCAATGGATGTTTTGACATTCTCCATGCAGGACATGTCACTTACTTAGCAAAAGCCAAAGAACAGGTAGATCTTTTAATTGTTGCACTTAACAGTGATAGTTCAGTTAGAAAAATTAAGGGTTCTGATAGACCAATTATCGGAGAGGCAGATAGAGCAATTGTTCTTTGTGCTCTCGAATCAGTTGGTAGTGTTATTTTATTTGACGAGACCACCCCGCTGAGCTTAATTAAGTTAATTAAGCCAGACGTATTATTTAAAGGTAATGACTACAAAATAAAAGATGTAGTGGGGGCAAAAGAAATTAAAAAATGGGGAGGAAAAGTAACTCTAGTGCCTATTATTGAGGGAAGGAGTACAACTAAAATAATAAAAAAATTAAATTAAATCTTGAATTTTTTCAACATAAATTAAACCATATTGATTACATATCTCTTTCCAATCTTTCAGGTCTGTCCAGCCATAAACAAAAATAAAATCTAGCTTATATTTTTGTGCCGTTTGAATATCATACAACGAGTCTCCAAGAAATAATGTAGGTAAGAAATTTTTATCCTTCAATTTTTTTTCTACGATCTGATATTTTGAGGATGGGCTTCCATAAATTCCGCCATCGAAAAATGAAGCAATATTCTTCTCCTTAAAAAGAAATCTTAATTCATCTTGGTCACCCCCTGAGGCTACCATCCATGTTGATCTTTTTGTTTGAGATTTAAGTTTTTCTAATCCGCTCGCAACTTCACAATTTTTTAGTAGCTTAATTACCTCAATATTTAAATTATCAACTAATTTTTTCATAGAATAATCTGTTACACCTTCATCCATAATTTCTTTTAAAAAATATTTAAATTTTACAATACGAGAAATTCCGGTAAGGCTAACATGATAAGAAACAAGCTCTTCGGCCTGAATTTTACTTGCTCCATAAGCTATCGCTGTATTCCTGTAAGCTTGTATTTTTTGAAAATTAGAGTTAAGAATAACCCCATCACAATCAAAAATAATTGTATTATATTTTGTTAAATCAATCACAAAATTTTTATATCGAGCTAGCTTGTTTTGCAAGTTTAGTAATTGCTGCCCAATCTTTATTTTTGATTAAGTTTTTTGGAGTCAGCCATGTTCCACCACAGACAGGAACATTAGGCAATGCTAAAAAATCTGGTGCAGAATCAACAGTCACCCCTCCAGTTGGGCAAAATTGAACATCAGAAAATGGTCCTGAAAAACCTTTTAGTAAATTAATACCTCCTACAGCTACTGCAGGAAAAAGCTTCAGGAAATAATGTCCATCATTATTCGCTTGCATAACTTCACCACCTGAAGAAACTCCTGGAAGCAGAGGAAGCTTTATCTCTTTGCAAACCATACCCATTTCATTCGTATATCCAGGGCTTACTGCAAATTGACTGCCTGCAAGTTTTGCATTAGTTGCATCAGATTTTGTTCTCAATGTTCCAGCCCCAACAATAGCATCAGGAACCTTATTTGCTATCATCTCAATTGCCTTCAAAGCGCAATTAGTTCTTAATGTAACCTCTAAAACCTTAACTCCTCCAGCTAGTAATGCTTCTGCCATAGGCACAGCATCATTAATATCTTCTATAACAATTACTGGGATTACAGGTCCATATGTTACTAATTCAATTGTTTTCATATCACTCTCAAAAAGTTTAATTGATCCACGTTATTGCTCCCTCTTCCGCAGATAATACATTTTTTCTCATACTTCCAAAAAGTTCTCGACCAATTCCGTGGCTATTATTTATTTTCTGTTCTTCAGTCATTTCTTCTGGTTTTCTTTTACTCCACTCATCATCCTCAACAAGAACATTTAATGATCCTACAATAGCATTAAGTCTAAGGATATCACCTTCCCTTATTTTTGAAATAGAACCCCCGGCAGCTGCTTCAGGGCTCATGTGAATGGCTGCAGGAATCTTTCCTGAGGCCCCGCTCATTCTCCCATCAGTTACAATTGCAACATTAAACCCCTTATTCTGAATGACAGATAATGGTGGTGTAAGCTTATGGAGCTCTGGCATACCATTTGCCTTTGGTCCTTGAAAGCGAATTACCGCAATAAAATCTTGATCTAATTTTTCTTCATCAAAAGCAAGTAATAGCTCTTCTTGACTATTAAATATAAGAGCAGGCGCCTCAATAATATGTTTATCTTCTGGAACAGCAGAAATTTTAATTACAGATCGCCCAATATTTCCTTTTAGTAGCCTTAGGCCTCCAGACTCATTAAACGGACTCTCTATTCTCCTCACAACAGATTCATCCCCGCTTTCTTTCGGAAGCTCTTTCCAAGAAAGTTTTCCATTTACTAACGTTGGTTGTTTAGCATATTCTGCAATACCTCCAAAACTTGATGTTATGACATCTGGATACATACAGCCTCCCTGTATTAACTCTCTTATAACAAAAGCTGGTCCCCCAGCTTTTTGAAACTCATTTACGTCAGCTTTTCCATTTGGGTATACACTCGCTAAGAGAGGAACAGATTTAGCTAAATCGTGAAAATCTGACCAGTCAATTATTATTCCTGCAGCTCTAGCAATAGCAACCCAATGAATAAGGTGATTAGTTGAGCCACCAGTTGCAAGAAGAGCTGACATAGCGTTGATAATAACTTTTTCATCTACTAACTCACCAACAGGGATTGTTTCCTTATTTTGAATATTTTCAATCAATAGCCTTACTGCTTCAGTTGTAAGTTCTTTACGAATACCATCATAAGGATGAACAAATGCTGCGCCTGGAACATGTAATCCCATTGCTTCCATAAGCATCTGATTACTATTAGCAGTTCCATAAAAAGTACAGGTGCCTTCACCGTGATAAGCTGCTGACTCTGAATCTAATAACTCATCTCTTCCAATCTTTCCTTGCGCATATTGCTCTCTAACTTTTGACTTAGATGTATTATCAATCCCAGTGGACATTGGTCCTGCAGGAACAAAAATTGTTGGCAAATGTCCGAAATGGAGAGCTCCTATTAACAAACCAGGAACAATTTTGTCACAAA
>CAZPCL010000035.1:0-9754 GCA_964585105.1 uncultured Methylobacillus sp. | reverse complement strand
GTATCCATTTGAGATAGCAGAAACTAAAATGAATCAAGTATTAAATTTAGCAAAAAAATCGCAACACCCCTTGCAATGTATTATAGAAAAGATATAGTTTAAATTATGATTTCACAAGAATTAGAAGTAAGTCTTCACATGGCATTTATGGATGCTCGGCAAAAAAGGCACGAGTTGATAACTGTCGAGCATCTCTTGCTCGCTATGATTGATAATCCATCAGCTTCTGAAGTTTTGACAGCATGTGGTGCAAAAGTTGAAAAGCTAAGAACTGATATTGCTGGTCACATAGAGGAGCATACTCCAATTGTTTCTGGAAATGATGATGTTGATACACAGCCAACACTTGGTTTCCAAAGAGTTATTCAAAGGGCAATGCTTCATGTTCAATCCTCAGGGAAAAAAGAAGTTACAGGTGCGAATGTACTAGTTGCCATATTTGGGGAAAAAGATTCACACGCTGTTTATTTTCTTCACCAACAAGGAATTGCTAGGCTTGATGTAGTTAATTTTATAGCTCATGGGATATCTAAAGTAACAGAAACACAAAATAAAGACTCTGTTAGCAGTGAAGCTGAATCAGAGGTTAAATCAAATAAAAGTTTAGAAAGTTATACAATTAATCTCAACAAGTTAGTGGTTGAAAATAAAATAGATCCATTGATTGGGCGTGAGCAAGAAGTTGAACGGGTTGTTCAGATTCTATGTAGACGACGAAAAAACAATCCACTGCTGGTTGGTGAAGCAGGAGTTGGTAAAACTGCAATAGCCGAAGGACTCGCAAAAAAGATTGTTGAGAAAGATATCCCTGAAGTGCTTCGTAATAAAACAATATACTCTCTTGATCTAGGTTCCTTAATTGCCGGTACTAAGTATCGAGGTGATTTCGAACAAAGGCTTAAAACAGTAATGAAGCAGCTAAAGGAAGAAAAAGACTCAATTTTATTTATTGATGAAATTCATACAATTATTGGTGCAGGCTCAGCCAGCGGAGGGACTTTAGATGCTTCGAATCTTTTAAAGCCTGCTCTAGCAAATGGCGAAATTAAATGTATTGGTGCTACAACTTACCAAGAATTTAGATCTGTTTTTGAAAAAGATCATGCATTAACAAGAAGATTTCAAAAAGTTGATATTGAAGAACCAGATGTTCAAACAGCTATAAAAATTCTCAAAGGTTTAAAATCTCGTTTTGAGGAACATCATAAAGTAAAATTTTCAACTGATGCGATCATTTGTGCAGTAGAGCTATCTGCAAAATTTATTAATGACAGGCAACTCCCCGATAAAGCAATAGATATTATTGATGAAGCAGGAGCAGCACAAAGGATTCTTCCGGAAAATAAAAAGAAAAAGTTAATTGGAAGTAAAGAAATCGAAGAAGTAATTTCTAAGGTTGCAAGAATACCAGCTAAAACTGTAAATAAAGATGATCGTAACACCCTTAAAACTCTAGAACGAGATTTAAAAGCAGTTATTTTTGGTCAGGATAAAGCAATTAACTCGCTATCATCAGCTATTAAAATGGCTAGGAGTGGCTTAGGTCCTGAAGGTAGACCTATTGGTAGCTTTCTTTTTAGTGGACCCACTGGTGTAGGTAAGACTGAAGTTGCAAAACAACTAGCTTATACGCTTGGTATTGAGTTAATTCGTATCGATATGAGTGAATTTAGTGAAAGGCATTCCATATCTAAATTAATTGGTGCACCTCCAGGATATGTTGGGTTTGATAATGGAGGAATGTTAACAGAGCAAATCAACAAAAATCCACATGCTGTTTTATTACTAGATGAAATTGAAAAAGCCCACCCAGATATTTTTAATATACTTCTTCAGGTAATGGATGATGGAAGTCTTACTGATAGTAATGGAAGAAAAACTGACTTTAGAAATGTGACTATCATTATGACAACAAATGCAGGCGCTGAAGCATTATCCAAACTAGATTTTGGTTTTACTCACAATAAAAAATTAGGTGATGAGCAAATTGAAATTAAAAAGATATTTTCTCCAGAGTTTAGAAATAGACTTGATGCGATCGTATCATTTAGCGCACTAGACAATAATGTCATCCTGAAAGTTGTTGATAAATTTTTAATTCAACTCGAAAATCAATTACATGATAAGAAAGTAGATGCCACCTTTACCAAAAAATTAAAAGCTTATCTTGCGAAAGCTGGGTTCGATCCTCAAATGGGTGCTAGGCCGATGGCAAGATTAATTCAGGATACAATAAGAAAAGCATTAGCAGATCAACTTTTATTTGGGAAACTTATAAACGGTGGCGATGTTGAAATTGATATTGATGAACGCGATAAAATAGTTCTTAATTTTAAAAATAAAGAAAAAGTATCAGCTTAACCAAGATTAGGCTTTCTCATTATTTGCCTGAATAAATCACTTTCTGTGAGATTTAACAGCCATTTTTTTACTTCAATAAATTTTGAATTATAGAACCATTCTTTATCAACATTTGCAAACTGTCTTACAAACGGAAAAATGGATATATCCACAAAAGTTCTATTATTACCCATTAAAAAAGGCATATTTACTAATCGCTGCTCTATAATCTCCAAAAATAAACAACATTCTCTCCTATAATTCATTTTTGATTTTTGTGGGAATCGCTCATTGTACTTATAGCAATCTAATGACTCTTTAAATTTTCCATCGTTTATCAAAATTAAATCGTTAGCAACTTCATTGTCTTCAGGCTTTAATGAATTTAATTGATTGGATTTACTATTTTGATATGCCCACTTCATTATCTCTAAACTCTCATCGAAAACTAATTCATAAAATTTTAAAACAGGCACCGTACCCTTTGGGCTAATCAAAAGCATTTCTCGGGGCTTATTTCTTAGGGATATTTCATAAATATCAAATTCTATATTAGACTCTACAAGAGCCATCCTAGCTCTCATAGCATAAGGGCACCTTCTATAAGAAAATAGATATGGTTTTGAATACGAGCTATTTAATTGCTCTACATAGTTCATGAATTAATTTATGTCCCTTAAAGATTAAGCCTGAATATATTTGTATTAAATCTGCGCCATTTTCCATCTTTTCCTTACCGTCTCCTGCAGACATTACTCCACCTACTCCAATAATTGGAATTCTTCCCTTAAGTATTTTTTTTAATAATTTCAAAGTCTTCAGTGAGCTAGATTTTAATGGTAGACCCGAAAGACCGCCCAATTCATTACGGAATAGTGATTCATTTACACTACTTCTAGAGATTGTAGTATTGGTAGCTATGATGCCATCAATTTTATACTTAACTAGTAGCTTACATATTATCTTTAATTGAGATTCTGAGTTATCAGGTGAAATTTTCAGTAAGAATGGTACGTATTTGCCATACTTCTTAGATAATTTTTTTTGCTCATCCTTAATAACCTTTAGGAGCATATTTAAATTTTCACCTGATTGGAGTGTCCTAAGATTCTTAGTATTTGGGGAGGAAACATTAAGCACAATATAACTTGCGAATAAATAAGATTTTCGGAAACACAGAAGATAATCATCTACGGCTTTATTAATAGGTGTATCAAAATTTTTCCCTATGTTAATACCTAGAATCCCTTTGAAGCTTGATCTTTTAATATTACTTATTACCTTATCGATTCCATCATTATTAAAACCAAATCTATTTATAATCCCTTTTTCTTCTGTTAACCTAAACGATCTTGGTTTTGGATTTCCTGGCTGCGATCTTGGAGTGACAGTTCCAACCTCAATAAAACCAAACCCAAGTTTTGACAAGCAATCAATATATTCAGCATTTTTATCTAGGCCTGCTGCCAATCCGATTGGGTTATTGAATTTAATACCAAAAACTATTCTAGGTTTACAATATGTTTTATTTGGGACAAAGGCTAATATTCCAAATAAATTTGCTATTTTCAAAGACTTCATTGCTAGGTGGTGAGCAAATTCTGGATTAAATAAGAATAAGAAAAAACGAATTAAATTGTACATTGCATAATCATAACTTTTTTTCTATATAATTTACCAAGAAAATTTTTACCTTAGGTGCTCATAAATAATATTTAAAATACTCTTTGCTGTTTTTGTATTATTTAATTTTCCATTTGGGTAGTCAATAAATACTCTAGCCCCACTTTGATCTTCTTTAATTCTTATACGATATCTTTTTTCATTTTTTCCAAGGCCATTTTCATCATCAGCCCCCCAAAAACTCATAATTTCCTCAGTTAAAGACTTATCTTCTATAACTTCGATTTCTTCCTCTTCCATATTATTTATTCTCTCCTCTTCCTCTTTTTTTCTCAGTAACTCTTCTTCATCGTCTTCCCAAAATGCTAATTTATCAATCAGTCCTTTATTTCTTTTTTTAGGCCCCTCAAGTTCTATATCTTTATATTTCACATAGAAAATACCTTCAGACCTATTTTTATCTTCCGTTACGAAACCAATAATATCTAAAGCCAATGACAATCTCCTCCATGATCTATCGAATGGATCATTTAACAATAAATAATCTCCCCTTTTATTTTTAACTAGAGTTGCATTTTTCTTTTCGATTGGATTTGCAAGCTTCTGTTTTGCATCAAAATCTGTCATTCCTAACTTAGTCATTAACCTTCTGAGTATCTCTGCATTAATTTCATATTCGTCCATATTCATTTCTTTTTTGAGCTTGTCTGTAATCTCTTTTGCTTCCTCTTCTCCATCAGGAATGTATTCTTGAATTTTATACATATCAGTTGAGTAAGACCCCTCTTTCAATCTTTTAATTCGATCCTTTGCATCTTGGTCCATACCAACAATACTTCTTTGCGAAATATAGATTTCGGTAGTACCTTCTTCTAACCCATTCTCAAGTCTAGTTCTAAATTTTCTTCTATCAGCTAAATTTGATAGGCCATCTAGCCATGCATCAAATCTACTTCCTAACCCTTTATTAGCATCGACTTTTAATTTAGATGACTTAGTCCACTCTGTTTCCATTACACCAGTTCGCCTATTTAAAACTTTAATACCAAAACCAATTTCTTGCCAAAAACTTTCTAGATGTGGCCATAAGGTTTCTGGATCTTCAGTAACAACCAACCATCTTAGATTGCCAGATTTCACAATACGCATTCCCTCAGGATTTTGAAGAACCTTAACCTCCGTATATCCCGCTTTTTTTGCATCTTCATAATCTTTATATGAAACTGCCTCTCCAGGAACACCGAATTGAGTGTTAGCTTCAACATCAGTTAAGTCAGGTGGAACGTCTAGTTTTTTTGCTCTTGATGAACTTACATAGTCTGGCTGAGTAACTGCTTGAATTACCTCATTATCTGTTATATCAAAATCTGCACATGAGATTAACAAGAATGACAATAGTAATATGCAGATTTTTATCATTTTATAGCTTCGTAAGCCTTAATAATGGCTGAATGGTATTTTTTATCAAGCTCAACTAGGGGTAATCTTATTCCTTGCTTAATCAATCCTATGTGATTTAAAAGCCATTTTACTGGAATAGGGTTAGAATCTATAAACATGGCCTTATGGAGGTTTTGTAATTTTTCATTCATATACTCTGCTTTTTCAACATCTGCTTTTAAAATATGAAGGCAAATATCATGCATCAAAGCAGGTATTACGTTCGCTGTTACCGAAATCACCCCCTGCCCGCCTCTTTTCATATATTCTAAAAAAGAGAGATCATCTCCGCTAATAAAAATAAAATCTTCACCAACTTTACTTTTTAATAAATCTATACGCTGTAATTCTCCAGTTGCATCTTTAATTCCAATAATATTTGAAAGTTGGCTTAATGAAATCACAGTCTCATTTTCCAAGTCGCAACCTGTTCTTGCAGGTACATTATAAAGTATTTGTGGAATATCAACGGCATCGTTAATCGCTTTATAATGCTCAAACAGACCTTGTTGATTGGGCTTATTATAGTAAGGAGTAACTAGTAAACATGCATCCGCACCATCTTCTTTAGCAGATTGTGTTAAATAGATTGCTTCTTTAGTAGAGTTCGCTCCTGTTCCAGCAATTACTGGAATTTTTCCTCTTATATGTGAAACTGCTTCTTTTACTAAAAAAGTATGTTCTTCAAAATCAACTGTCGGACATTCTCCTGTGGTCCCCAAGATAACTATTCCATCAGTTTTATTGTCTACATGAAAATCAAGTAGATTCCTGAAAGTTCCTACATCAACTGAGCCATCAGAGTTCATTGGAGTCACTAATGCAACGATACTACCTTGAAACATAATTAATTCCATTGATCAAAAAAATAATTTATATTCTACTAGAAACATTAAACAATTGGATTTTTATATATATAAAAATTATTTATTTTTAATTAATTTTATACTTAAAAGGAGGTCTTAGGAGATATTAATCCTCTATAATGTGAAAATATGCTGAATAATAAAATTTTTATCGTCATCAGCAGAGTCTTAATAGAGATGCTAATGAAAAAAAACTTTCCTTTTTTATACAAAATAATCACAGTGGATCGAAGTGGAAGGTAATCACATTGTTGAAATAATTGATTCAATATTACCCCAAACACAATGCGGTAAGTGCAGCTATAGTGGATGCAAGCCCTATGCTAATGCTATATCAAAAGGTGAGGCGGATATTAATCAGTGTCCTCCAGGAGGCAAAATAGTCATCCATGCCCTTGCTGAATTAATGGGTGTCGAATATAAACCTCTAAATGAATCATATGGTATTACAAAGCCAAAAGCTGTCGCTTTTATAGATGAAGATACATGTATTGGTTGTACTTTTTGCATACAAGCATGTCCTGTTGATGCAATCCTAGGTGCAGCCAAACAAATGCACACAATAATCGAAAAGGAGTGCACTGGGTGTGAGTTATGCTTAGCTCCATGTCCAGTTGATTGTATAACTATGCCAGAAATAAAGGGAATTATTTCAGATAATATTGTAAATAAAGAAGCAAACATTGCTCGTGAAAGAAATAACTTTAGAATATTAAGGCTAGAAAGAGAAAAAATAGAACGTGCCGAAAGAAATGCAAAACGTAAATTAGAAAATAACAAAAAAGAAAAAGCAAGATTAATAGAAGAAAAAAGGGCAGAAATCGCAGCTGCGGTCAGGAGATCTAATAATGGGGAAATTAACTAATGTTCAGACAGAAATTTCCATTACTTAAAAAAATACCGAATTTATTCATAGTTATATTGTTTGTCATGTTATTAGTTATTTCAAAAGAATTAGCTAATATATTGGTTTTTGAAATTGATTACAGTAGCCTTCTTTTTGACATTCTCCCATCATGTACTTTATTAGGTCTATCATTTCTAACTGCTAAAGCTAATTGGATTGATCAAAAAAATTAATTATGAATACTGAAAAAAGAAGAAAAATTTTTTCCCTCCTCAAGAAAAATAATCCAAATCCTTCTACTGAACTTATATACAAAAGTCCTTTTGAGCTTTTAATTGCCGTAATTTTATCTGCACAAGCTACAGATATCTCCGTCAATAAAGCCACAGTAAAGCTATTTGCAATAGCTAATTCAGCAGAGAAAATCAGCTTATTATCAACACTTGAAATTGAAAATTTAATCAAAAATATTGGATTATTTCGGACTAAAGCAAACAATATTCGTAAAACTAGTAGCATTCTAAATCAAAAATACTTAGGGGAGATTCCTAAAAGTAGAAAAAATCTTGAAGAGCTTCCTGGTGTTGGAAGAAAAACAGCCAATGTCATACTAAATACTATTTTTAAAGAACCTGTAATTGCTGTTGATACTCATATTTTTAGATTGTCTAACAGAATAAAGCTAGCAAAAGGCAAGACACCTCTAGCTGTTGAGTTAAGGCTAACAAAATTAATTCCAGATGAGTTTCTAGTTGACGCGCATAACTTACTAATACTTCATGGAAGGTATACTTGTAAGGCAAAAAAACCAGATTGTGAACATTGTGTAATTAATGCTCAATGTGAATATCAGAATAAAAGTCTTGCGGTTTAGAACAACTCTTCCATTCTTGATGGTAATAAACTAATAACTTTCTTCTTTTCTTCTAGTGTCATGTCAACCCACTGAGTAATCTCTATTGATGTCCTAAAACATCCGCTGCATAAATCTTCTTTATTATATTGGCATATGCCAACGCAAGGCGATAAATCCTCATCATTCAATTTATCCATTAAATTAATTTTCCACAGCAGTGTTTATACTTCTTCTTACTTCCACATGTGCAAGGATCATTACGAGAAACTTTCTTTGGGGAGCTATCTGATTTAGCTTTTTGCAATTTAGCATCATTTTTTTTATCTATTTCATTTACTTGTTCTTCATTTTTGACTTGAACAAGCATTAAAACTCTAGTTATCTCAAACTTTATTTTTTCTAATAATTGTTCAAATAAAGAAAATGCTTCTTTTTTAAATTCTTGTTTTGGATCCTTCTGTCCATAAGCCCTCAAACCAATTCCTTGTCTTAATTGATCTAATGATGACAAATGTGCACGCCAATTCTGATCTATTATTTGTAAAATTACTGATCTTTCAAAATGATGCAATACATCAATACCAGCTTTTTTCTCTTTTAACCGGTAATTTTTATTCGCCTCCTCTTTTATCTTATTTGCAATCTCTTCAATTGGTATATTAGGTTCTTTTTTTAACCATGATTTAATATTTATTCTTATTGCATAATCAGCTTTTAATCTTTTTTCTAACGCTTTTATATCCCACATTTCTTCAATACTCTCAGGTGGCATATATTCATAAACAGTATCGATTACGACGCTCTCTCTTATCTGGCTAACACTTTGTTGTATATCTTCGCTATCTATAATATCGTTTCGTTGTTCATAAATTACTTTTCTTTGATTATTTGGAACATCATCAAATTCTAGAAGTTGTTTCCTACTATCAAAATTTCGTGCCTCTACTTTTCTCTGAGCACTCTCTACAGATCTTGTTACCATGGAATGTTCTATTGCCTCGCCTTCTGGCAGCTTTAACTTATCCATAATTGAGGCCACTCGATCACCCCCAAACAGTCTTAATAATGAATCATCTAGTGCAAGATAAAATGAACTAGAACCTGGATCTCCTTGACGACCAGCCCTTCCTCTTAATTGGTTATCAATTCTTCTTGATTCATGTCTTTCAGTACCAATGATATGGAGGCCTCCTGCATCAATGACTTCTTGATGTCTTTTTTTCCAACTATCTTCCATATCTTTAATTCTTTTCTTTTGCTTTACCCTGTCAAGCTTATCAATTTCTGGCTCAATATTTCCACCAAGTACAATATCAGTTCCTCGACCTGCCATATTTGTGGCTATCGTAATTACTCCAGGCTGACCTGCTTGGGTAATTATATGAGCTTCTTTTTCATGTTGCTTTGCATTCAATACCTGATGTGGTAATTTTTCTTTGTTAAGTATTTTAGAAATAAATTCAGAATTTTCAATTGATGTAGTCCCTACCAAAACAGGTTGTGAGTTTGCATGACGATTTCTAATATCTTCTATAACTGCCTCATACCTTTCTGAATTTGTTCGATATATCTTATCTCCATTATCTAACCTTATTGTAGGTCGATGTGGCGGAATAATAATTGTTTCTAGCCCATAAATTTGGCTAAATTCTTCTGCTTCAGTATCTGCAGTACCCGTCATTCCAGAAAGTTTTTTGTACATTCTAAAATAATTCTGAAACGTTATGCTAGCAAGAGTTTGGTTCTCTTTCTGAATTTCCACTCCTTCTTTTGCTTCAATTG
>CAZPCL010000034.1:0-9797 GCA_964585105.1 uncultured Methylobacillus sp. | reverse complement strand
AAACTGAATGCAGCTCCTGGATTTTTAAAATGGACGAGATAAAAATATGAATTAATGCTTACAAATTGATCGTTAGCAATATTTTTAATTACTAGTATTTTTGTAAGCTGATCTGATAACGCAATAAAACTGACTAATAAAAAATATTTAGGCATGTTTCCTTTTTTCGCCCTCTTCAAAAAGATTGCTAATACATCTTTCACATATTGTAGGATGTTCAGAGTTATTTCCTATATCTTCAACATAATGCCAACATCTTTCGCATTTATTATTCTTACTGGCGCTAACCTCAATTTCTAAATCTTTTTTTGACTCCTCAAGAGTACTATTTGATGTAATGAAAATATATTTTAATTCGTTATCGAAAAAAGATAGGCTTTTATAGATATCTAAAGGTGCTGAAATTTTCAATTCGGCCTGAAGTGAAGATCCAACAGCGCCTTCCTCCCTCAGTGCTTCTATTTTTTTATTAGCTAAGTTTCTAACATTGATTACATGTTGCCATCCTAAAAATTCTTTTTCGGAAAGGGCATGACTAGGAAATTCATACCAATTCTCAACAAAAATAGTACTTTTATTATTTTTATTTACTACATTCCATAATTCTTCCGCAGTAAAGCTTAAAACAGGAGCCATCAGTCTTATAAGTGATTGCGTAATATGGAATAATGCAGTTTGAGCAGATCTTCTGCCATGAGAATTTTCAGCTGTCGTATACAATCTATCTTTTAATATATCAAGATAAAAACCTCCCATATCTTCAGAACAAAACGATAAAAACTTTTGCATAGCTAGATAAAAATCAAATGCGTCATAATCTTTTATAATATTAGTTTGTAACTCCCCAATTAAATATAATCCGTAACGATCAATCGACAACATGTCTTTTGGACTAATTAACATTTTCTTTGAGTCAAAATCTTCTAAATTTGCTGATAAGAATCTTAACGTATTTCTTATTCTCCGATAACTTTCTGAAACTCTTTTTATAATCTCATTTGAAATATTTAACTCGCCTGAGTAGTCTGTAGTCGCGACCCACAATCTTAGAATATCAGCACCGAATTGGTCTATTATTTTTTGTGGTGCGATAACATTTCCTTTTGACTTACTCATCTTATAGCCTCGCCCATCAACCACAAACCCATGAGTCAAAAGAGACTTATAGGGTGCCTTTCCGTTCATTGCACAACTTGTAAGAAGGCTTGATTGAAACCACCCTCTATGTTGATCTGAGCCTTCAAGATATAAATCAGCTGGCGATGTTAAATCATCTCTAGCCTCTAGAACTGATTGATGTGTTGTTCCAGAGTCAAACCAAACATCGAGTGTGTCATTTATTTTAATATAATTCTCAACATCGTCGCCCAAGATTGATTGGGCATCAATATTAAACCAGGCATCAATTCCTTCTTTTTCAATCTTTTGAGCAACAATTTCAAAAAATTTAAGTGTATCTGGGTGGGGGATATCAGTATCCTTATGAATAAATATTGGGATTGGAACTCCCCAATTTCTTTGCCTTGAGATACACCAGTCAGGCCTCCCCTCAATCATAGATTCAAGACGTTTTTTACCCCACTCAGGGTAAAATTTAGTTTTGCTTACTGCCTTTTTTGCTAATTCTCTAAGAGAATTCTCATCAGAACCTTTATACTCCATTCCAATAAACCATTGAGGTGTTGCTCTAAAAATAATTGGAGATCTATGACGCCAGCAGTGAGGATAGCTATGAATAAATTTTTCTTCGTTTACCAACAAATTCTTACTTTTTAAAATATCAATAACTTTAGGATTAGCTTCCCATACAGTTAAACCTGAAAAATATAAAATATTATTTTTAAATTTTCCCTTTGCATCAACTGGATTTTCTACTGGTAAGTTATATTTTATCCCAACAATATAATCATCTAATCCATGAGCTGGAGCTGTATGGACTAAACCTGTACCTGCTTCAGTAGTTACATGGTCACCGCATATAATCGGAACATTTTTGTCTAGGAACGGATGTGAAAATAGTACACCTTCTAAATCGGAGCCTTTGCAAGTCGCAACTTTTATTGCTGATAAATCATAAGCCTTAAATTTAATATCAGCTAATTTATCTGCAAGAATAAAAAAATTATTTTGGCATTTATATAGGCCATATTGAAATTTTGGATTAACTGAAATTGCCTCATTTGCCGGCAGGGTCCAAGGTGTAGTTGTCCAGATAATAGCAGATACTCTACCTACCTCTTTAACTCCAAAAATACTTTCAATGTCTTTAGAGTTAAGGCAATCAAATTGAACATCAATGGCAAGGGAAGGCTTATCTTCATACTCAACTTCTGCTTCAGCTAATGCTGATGCACAATCAGTGCACCAATGAACTGGTTTATTTCCTTGATATATTAACCCCTTGTCATAAATTTTTGCAAGAGACCTAACTATATTAGCTTCAGTTTTAAAATTTATTGTAAGGTAAGGATTGTCCCAATCCCCAAGAACACCTAACCTCTTAAAATCATTTTTCTGTTTTTCTACCTGAATTAATGCGTATTCCCGACATAGCTCTCTAAATTTACTTGAATCAATATCTTTACCGTGCTCTTTCTCAACTACTAGCTCAATTGGAAGGCCATGACAATCCCATCCAGGAACATAAGGTGCATCAAAACCAGAAATTGTTTTAGATTTGATAATAAAATCTTTTAAAATTTTATTAACAGCATGACCGATATGAATATCTCCATTTGCATATGGGGGTCCATCATGCAAGATATATTTTGGCTTGCCCTTTCTTGCAGTCCTAATTTTTTTGTAAAAATCCTTCTTTACCCACTCCTTAGCCCACTCTAGCTCCCTTTTTGCTAGATTGCCACGCATTGGAAATTCTGTATCAGGAAGGTTTAGTTTATATTTATTATCAGTCATAATTTTTTAGAAAATTTTCAGCGTTAGCGATATCTTTCTTTATCTGTATTTTAAGTGCTTCTATTGATTCGAATTTTACTTCATCTCTAATTTTTTTTAAAAAGGTGATATGGACATGCTGACCATATAAATCTTTAGAGAAATCTAAAACATGAACCTCAAGAAGAAGTTTCGAGATTCCAGTTACCGTTGGTCTCGTACCTAAATTTGCTACTCCAAATTTGTTATTTAATTTTACAGCAAAGACACCCTTTATTGGTGGACGATTATGAAACATATGAATATTTGCAGTTGGAAATCCAATTTTTCTTCCTCTTTGATCACCATAAACAACTTTTCCAGAAATGCAATAATATCTGCCCAGTAATTGCTTAGCTAATACCAAATCTCCAGATGACAAAGCTTCTCGTATTTGTGTGCTAGAAACTCTTTTATCTCCGATAGCAACCTCTTCAACAATTAAGGTTTCGATGCCGCTTTTTACTAAATCTTTAATCCCAGAATCTCTATTTATACCATATCTAAAATCTTCACCTACTAAAATAGTCTTTGTTGAGAGTTGATTTTTTAATTTTAAGATAAAGTTGCTACCCGACATATTAGCAAAACTCTTATTAAATTTTATAACATAAACACGATCAATTCCTTTTGATTTAAAAAATTCTATCTTTTCACGAAGACTTGTTAGCCTACTCGGAGCTTCTTTTGCAGTAAAAAATTCTTTAGGGTGTGGCTCAAAAATCATAATTGCTGATTCTATTTTCATCTTTTTTGATTTAATTAGTAATTCATTAATTATTTTTTGGTGACCCAAATGTATCCCATCATAATTACCGATTGTTAAAGCGCATGCTGGGTGAGGGACAATCGTTGGAAAATGTCTATATATTTGCATTTATTGGACAGTTTTCTTAAAGAATTCTGTAATGTCTAATCTAAACATTTTTAAAACAACAAAATATACTATTGCTCCAAAAATTATTAAAGCAAATAAATGTAAGAATCTTGAAAAAGCAGAATAATTAAACCATATATCAATCTCACCCCTAAAATAAAATAATCCAAGACTCATAATCAATGAGGCTAAAATTATTTTAATTAAGAATATTGCCCAACCATCATTTAATTTGAATATCATTCCCTTCCTTAGGTGGTAAAAAAGTAAGCTTGCATTAATACATGCCCCTAAGCCAATAGCCAGAGCTAAACCTGCATGCTTAAAGTAGCCAATAAAAATTAAATTCATAAATTGAGTACAAAATAAAGTAAATAAAGCAATTTTAACTGGTGTTTTAACATTCTGTTGGGCGTAGAATGCTGGTGCTAAAATTTTAATTAGAATTAAACCAACTAAGCCAATACTATATGCAATTAAAGCACGTTGAGTCATTAGAACATCTGTTTCTGTAAAGGCGCCGTAATGGAATAAAGTCGAAATTAAAGGGATGGAGAGAATTGCTAAAGCTGTTGCAGCTGGAATTGATAATAAAATTCCTAATCTAAGCCCCCAATTAATCAAATCAGAATAATCTTTTGTCTTCTTCCCTGAAAAACTTTTTGATAAATTTGGGAGTAGGATTGTGCTTAGAGCTACTCCAAGAACGCCAGCAGGAAATTCCATAAGGCGATCAGCGTAATATAGCCAGGATACACTTCCTGAGGCAAGAAAAGATGCAAAGATGGTATTAATCAATAGTGAAATTTGAACTACTGAGACACCTAAAATTGCTGGGCCCATAAGCTTCAATACTCTCCAAACTCCTTTATCTTTCATATCTAAATTAATTTTAGGTAAAAACCCAACTTGTTTTAAGAAAGGAATTTGAAAGAATAGTTGTAAAGCTCCACCAAAAAATACAGCCCAAGCCAAAACTGTAACAGGCTCTTCAAAAAGATCTGAGAAATATAATGCTGCCAAGATAAATGAAATATTGAGCCAGACAGGAGTAAATGCAGGCACAACAAATTTTCCATATGTATTTAATATGCCGCCAGCCATAGAAACTAAAGAAATAAAAAAAATATAAGGAAATGTTATTTGAAGTAGATTAACTGTTAAATCAAATTTTTCAGGATCTGAAACAAATCCTGGTGCACTTATATATATTAACCATGGGGCACCAAACACTCCTAAAAGAGTGACTAAAACTAAAAAAAATCCCAACAAAGTAGCTACCTTATTAATTAGATAACTTACCTCTATTTTTGACTTTCTACTCTTATACTCAGATAAAATCGGGACGAATGCTTGTGTAAATGCACCCTCAGCAGATATTCTTCTTAATAAATTTGGTATTTTAAATGCTACGAAAAAGGCATCAGTTTCAATACCAACACCAAAGACTCTCGCAATAATACTATCCCGAACAAACCCTAATATACGAGATATAGTGGTCATTCCTCCAACGCTTAAAAGTGTTTTTAATAGGTTCATAAATGATCTTTAAATATTTAATTTGATTTTATCATGGTAGACCCAACTAAACTTAGGAAAGTAAATGTATTCAAATGCTTGTAACTATAAGCAAAAATATATAAAATACGTTTTCAATAAATATAGTACAAGGAAGTTATATGGCCAACACGGCTCAAACAAAAAAACGTGCAAGACAAAATGATAGTCAGCGCATCCATAACGCAAGTCTTAGGTCGATATTAAGAACTGCTTTAAAAAAAATTACTAAAGCAATACTCTCAGGTGATAAAAAAGTTGCAAAAAAAACTTTTAATGAAAATGTATCTGTTATTGATAAAATCGCTGATAAAAAAATTATTCATAAAAATAAAGCCGCTCGTCATAAATCAAGATTAAATTCTGCATTAAAATCAATGTAATTGACTCTAAGCTCCTTAATTAAAGGAGTTTTTTAGTTTTCCCATATAATCTTTCTTATACTCTCAGCCTTGCGAATAACATCTTCTATTGACTCTTTTTCTGAGCCTACAATTGTTATATGACCCATTTTCCTACCAATACGTGGCTCAGACTTCTCATATAAATGAAGACTTATTTCAGGACTTTTGATCATTTCAAAGTTTGGTTCAGACTTTCTGTCACCTCTCCTAAACCATAAATCTCCTAAAATATTAAGCATTACTGATACAGGAAATTTTGTTTCTTGATCTTTTGGCTTACTTCCTGATAATGTTAAAACTTGTTGGTCAAACTGATTATAAACACAAGCATCAATAGAGAAATGCCCAGAGTTATGAGGTCTAGGTGCGATTTCATTTACATATAAGTGATTATTACTTATGAAAAACTCGACTGCCATAACCCCAATATAATTCAAATCAGTGGCTATCCTCTTAGTAAATTTTGTTGCCTCTTTTTTTATTATAGAAGGGACTCTAGCTGGAATAATAGATAAATCTAATATTCCAGCTTCATGTTGGTTTTCAATTAATGGGTACTCTAAATAATCCCCTTTAATTGATCTTGCCATGACTATAGAAAACTCCAAATCTAAATCTAATTTTGCCTCAAGAACGCATGGCACTTTATTGAATCTAACGAATGCATTCTCTAACTCTATAGCATTATCAACATGTATTTGTCCCTTGCCATCGTATCCAAATTGAGCTGTTTTAAGTATTGCAGGAAATATATCGACTTCATCATTAAAAATTTCGATTGACTCAACACTATCTATTAAAGCCCATCTAGCTAAAGGAACCCCTGACTCCTCGAGAAAACTTTTTTCTTTAATACGATCTTGAGCAATTGATACCGCTTTAGATTCTGGGCGAATAATAATATCTTTTTCAAGATATCGAAGTGTTTCAGCAGGAACATTTTCAAATTCTATTGTTACTTCATTACAAATTTCTTTCAACTCATCGAGTGCTTCTAAATTATCGTAGGTTTTACATATATGTTTATCAGCTAGTTTTCCTGCTGGACTTTGTTTATCTGGGTCAAATACAACAACCGAATAACCCATATTTTGGGCCGCAATTGTAAAAAAACGTCCCAACTGTCCGCCACCTAGAATCCCAATAAATTTGGAAGGTTTATTACGCTCCTTCAATTTAACTTGAATCCAACTTCATATTTAAAACTTTTTTCACTTGCTTTTCTCTAAATTCATTGAGTTTTTTTTTAATTTCTTTATTAGATACCGCAACTAAAGAAGCGGCAAATAAACCAGCATTATATGAGCCAGGCTCACCTATAGCGAATGTTGCAACTGGAACTCCTTTAGGCATTTGAACAATTGATAAAAGTGAGTCTTGGCCTTTGAGATGTTTAGTTGGTATAGGAACACCTAAGACTGGAAGGGTAGTTTTTGATGCGACCATTCCTGGAAGATGGGCTGCCCCTCCAGCTCCAGCAATAATAACTTGAAATCCTTCCTGTTCTGCATCCTGAGCAAATTTAAACATTAGATCTGGTGTTCTATGGGCTGAAACAACCTTAGTCTCATATGAAATATTAAAGTCATCGAGGACCTTTGCTGCATGCTTCATAATTGGCCAATCACTATCCGATCCCATAATTATTGCTACTAAAGTTTTTTTACTATTCATTCTATTTCCTTACAGTGGGTATAATTACCATGTTGTTTCTATGGATTAAACTTGATTCATTAACATATCCTAAAATTGTTTCAATTTTATCACTTGAAACTCCAATTATCTTCTTCACTTCTTCAGAATTATAATTCACAAGTCCTTTCAAAATTTCTAATCCTGATTCATTCACGCACTGAATAACTTCGCCACGATCAAAAGTCCCAGTAACTTTTATGACTCCAGCTACTAATAAACTTTTTCCTTGGCCTATCAATGCATTCTCAGCCCCTTGGTCAATATATATTTTTCCTTTTGATTTTAAATTATCTGCAAGCCATTTCTTTCTAGCAACCAATTTAAATTCCCTACTTTGAAGAAATGTTCCAATATCCTCATCATTATTCAAATCTTCAAGAACATTACCTCTCCTTCCAGATGCAATTATAGTATGTGCACCGCTGAGAGCAGCTCTTCTTGCTGCCATAATCTTTGTAGTCATGCCTCCAGTACCTATTTCAGACTTCGCTCCTGAAGCTAGGTTTTCAAGGTTGCTATCGTCTACATATGCATGGCTAATAAGCTTTGCATTATCATTCTCTCTTGGGTCTGAAGAAAAAAGACCTTTTTGATCCGTTAATAAGACTAAAAGATCTGCCTCAATTAAATTAGCGACCATTGCGGCAAGTGAATCATTATCACCAAATCTAATTTCTTCTGATGCGACAGTATCATTCTCATTGATAACTGGTATAACATTCTTATTGATTAGGTTAAAAATTGTGGATCTCGCATTTAAATACCTTTTTCTATCACTCAAATCATCATGTGTTAATAAAACTTGTGCTGCTACTAAATTATTTTGAGAAAATAATCTTTCATAAATCTGAACAAGGTCCATTTGGCCTACTGCTGCTGCTGACTGCAACTCACTTAAAACATGAGGTCTTATCTTGATTTTTAATTTCTTTAACCCAGCAGCAATTGCCCCACTTGAAACTAAAACAATTTTTTTCTTCTGAGAATTTAAAATTTCAATTTGCTTGATCAAGCTTGATAAGCATTTTTCATCCAAACCGTTTCCATCGTTAGTTACAATGCTTGACCCAAGTTTGATAACTATTTTCTCTGCTTTTGAGAATTTAAATTTTTTCATAATTTATCTTTTCTAACTCTATATGCTTCATAATCTCATATGTTAACTGTTTACATCCACTTCCATTTATTGCAGATATACAAAATACTTTACCAGTCCACCCTAATTTTTCTACAATAATATCTCTAACCTCATCTGGGTCACTTAGTAAATCTATTTTATTTAAAACTAACCACCTTTCTTTGTGAGCAATATCTTCACTATACTTCTCTAACTCTATAATAATAGCTTTTGCCTCCAATACAGGATTTATAGACTCATCATAAGGTGCAATATCAAGAATATGAAGTAACAATTTTGTTCTTGAAAGGTGTCTAAGAAATTGATGCCCTAAACCGTGTCCATCAGAAGCGCCTTCAATCAACCCTGGTATATCAGCAACGACGAAGCTCCTCTGCATATCAATTCTAACCACACCTAAATTAGGCTGAAGAGTTGTAAATGGATAATTGGCTACTTTTGGTTTAGCTGCAGATATAGATCTTATCAATGAAGACTTCCCTGCATTAGGCATACCTAACAAACCAACATCAGCTAACACCTTCAACTCTAAATAAATTTCAAATTCTTCTCCTGGCTCGCCTTGAGTGCATTGCCTTGGAGTTCTATTAATACTGGATTTAAAATGGACATTTCCTAATCCACCCTTACCACCCTTAGCAACTATTATTTTTTTTCCATGCAACTTAAAATCTGCTATTACCTCTCCTGTTTGTTTTTCAGATATTACCGTTCCTACAGGAACTTTAAGAATTAGATCTGCTCCTTTAGCTCCATAACATTCAGAACTTCGCCCATTTTCACCCCTTTTTGCACGGTAATTCTTAACAAATTTAAAATCTATTAATGTATTAATATTTTCATCAGATTCAAAATAAATGAAACCACCGCTGCCACCATCTCCGCCATTAGGCCCGCCCATTGGCTCATATTTTTCTCTTCGAAAAGAAGCAATGCCATTCCCCCCATCGCCTGCATAAATATTTACTGTCGCTTCATCAATAAACTTCATTATATTTGTTCCAAACAAAAAAGCCCTATCAACTGATAGGGCTTAAGATTCAATAAAATTTTCTTAAACAGGTAGTATATTAACTAGTTTTCTTTTTAAAACGCCCTTCGTAGTGAAGTTCACTTTACCATCTGTTTTAGCAAATAAAGTATGATCCTTACCCATACCTACATTCTCTCCTGGGTGCATCTTCGTTCCTCT
>CAZPCL010000033.1:0-9801 GCA_964585105.1 uncultured Methylobacillus sp. | reverse complement strand
CTTTAGTTACTATGAATTAAGATGAGGAATTAAGAAGATGAGTGATGTTACAGAAAGTGCAAAGGAGAGAATGCATAAAAGTGTTGACTCTCTTAAGCTAGATCTATCAAAAATAAGAACGGGTAGGGCTCATGCAGGTATTTTAGACCATTTATCGGTTGATTACTACGGATCTCAAACACTACTTACCCAACTTGCAAATGTTACAGTAGCTGACGCAACGACTATTAATATTCAGCCATATGAAAAGACTATGATTCAAACTATTGAAAAAGCAATTAGAGAAAGTGATATGGGTTTAAATCCAGCAACCTCAGGAGAGCTAATCCGGATACCAATGCCCGCTTTAACTGAAGAAAGAAGAAGGGATTTAATAAAAGTTGTAAGGTCAGAAGGTGAAAGTGCAAAAATTTCAATTAGAAATATCAGACGTGACTCAAATGAAACATCAAAAAAAATGGCAAAAGAGAAGGAAATCAGTGAGGATGATGAAAGAGGGATGCAAGAAATAGTCCAAAAAATTACTGATGAGTTTATTGTTGAGGTTGATAGGCTAATTGATGCAAAAGAAAAAGACTTACTAGTTATTTAGATTCGAGGCTTTCATCTGCTATATTTTTTTAAAAAAAGAACACTAAACCCACTTAAAGCCCCTAAGCATATTGCCGTGATTATGGATGGTAATGGTCGTTGGGCAAATAAAAGACTTCTTCCAAGGTTGGCTGGGCATAAGAAGGGTCTTGATGCATTACAGACAATAGTTAAAGCATCTCTTAAATACAACATCTCAACTATTACGTTATATGCCTTTAGTACCGAAAATTGGAATAGGCCAGATGAGGAGATAAAAGGGCTTATGGCTTTGTTTTCAGATTCAATTTCTAGTCAAACCACTAAGCTTATAAAAAACGATATTCGAGTTCGAATCCTTGGTGACACTAGCATTTTCGATAGAGAGCTGCAATCTAGGATTAAGCTCCTTGAAAATGAATCCTTAAAAAATAAAGGACTAAATTTGAATATTGCATTAAATTATGGTGCTCGTTCTGAGATATTAATGGCAGCAAATAAGTTTTTTAAGAATTCAAAATCGCCAAAAATTATAATGAAAGAAAAAGATTTAAATAATAATCTTTATACAAAAAAAATGCCAGATGTTGATTTGTTGATCAGGACTGGTGGACAAAGAAGGTTGAGTAATTTTCTTTTATGGCAGGTTGCTTATTCCGAACTATATTTCACAAATACTTTATGGCCAGATTTTTCTGATAAAGACTTTGTGGATGCGCTATATTTTTTCCAAAATACCGAAAGAAAATTTGGTAATCTTAAAGGGAATAAGTAATGCTTAAAGAGAGAATACAATCATCAATAGTAATGTTTGGATTGTTTACCCTTACATACTTTTTCCTAGATTACGTTTTTTTTGAATTTTTAGTTCTTGTTGTGGGTGGGGTTTTGTTATATGAGTTAAGTAAGCTATTAAAATTGTGTGGTTTAAGTTTAATTATTTTTTTCCTTTTAGCCTCAATACCATTATTTATATATTTTATAGCCACCTTTACATCAAATTTTGGTAACTTCTTCAACCTCTCCGAGTATTTTTACTTTACCAATACTTTGTACCCGTTTGTTTCAGTTTTTTTGTCACTTTCAATTCCATTTTTAGCTACTTTGAGTGTTATGTTTTGGCTATTTATTGCACCCTTAGATATTTTATATAAAAAATTATCACCTAACCCAATAGTAAAAGTTTTCTATGGTTTATTTTTAATTACACCAATGCTACTTTCTGTTATGTTTATTTTTATTAATAATAAAAATATATTGCTATTAATTATTTTAATGATTTGGCTTGCTGATATTGGTGCATATTTTTCCGGGAAAAGATTTGGTAGGATTAAAATAGCAAAAACAATTAGCCCGGGTAAAACAATTGAAGGGTTATTTGGTGGATTTTTATCTAATTTAATTTTTATATTTTTTCTTTATATCTTTGGATTTTTAAATATATTAGATGGCATCTTGCTTGCTTTTTTGATAACAACTCTGAGTTTATATGGTGACATTTACGAATCATTTTTGAAAAGAATGGCAAAAGTTAAGGATAGTAGTAATTTGATTCCCGGCCATGGAGGATTTTTAGACAGGCTAGATAGTTTTTGTCCTACAATTCCAATTCTTTTCGTTTTGTTAAGAACCTTTGGGTATCTATAAATGAAAACAATTTCAATACTTGGATCGACTGGTAGTATTGGTCAAAGCGCCTTAGATGTAATCAGACTTCACCCCGATAAATTTAATATTTTTGCTTTGTCTTGTTATGAAAATGAAGATTTACTTCTGCAGCAAGCTATTGAATTTCGGCCACTGTATATTGTTACTAAGGATGAACAATCGCAGTCTAGATTATTAGTATTATTAAAAAAAAATAGTTTAAAAATTGAAGTACTTTTTGGATCCATGGGTTATGAGTTTATTGCAAGTCATAATGATGTATCAACAGTCCTAGCAGCCATTACTGGTGCGGCAGGCTTGCGCTCAACATTCGCAGCCGCTGTTAATGGAAAAAGAATTCTTTTAGCTAACAAAGAGTCCATGGTTATGGCAGGTAATATATTGTCTGAAGTTTGCTCTAAAAATAACGGTATTATCATTCCAGTAGATAGTGAACATAATGCAATATTTCAGGTTATTCACGACCAAAAAAATCCAGAAGAAATTAATAAATTAATCTTAACAGCATCTGGTGGGCCTTTTAGAAAAACGAAGTTAAATAAATTAAAAGATGTAACTGTTGAGGATGCTTTGAATCATCCCAATTGGGATATGGGAAAGAAAGTGACTATCGATTCCGCAACTATGATGAATAAGGGATTGGAAGTGATTGAAGCCGCTTTCCTATTTAAAATTAATTACAAGAAAATTGAAGTTCTTATTCATCCTCAAAGTATTATTCATTCGCTTGTTGAGTTTGTTGATGGAAGCACCCTTACTCAACTTGGAACTCCTGATATGAAAGTTCCTATAGCTTATGCACTAAGCTTTCCTGAAAGGTACACTTCAGGTTTGAATGGTATTGACCTTTCATTGGCTCAAGATTTACAATTTGAATTACCAGATCTTAAAAAATTCAAATGCCTTAGCTTGGCATATTCCTGTCTAGAGCTTGGTGGAAGTTACCCAATCGAAATTAATGCAATTAACGAAGTAGCAGTAGATGCATTTTTAAATAAACAATTAAAATTTACACAAATTTCAGAGTTGATTGAATTAGGCTTAACTAATGCTGAAAACTCAAACATTGACACAATCGAAGATATTTTAGAAGTTGATGGGCAAGCAAGGATTAAAGCGAAATATCTCCTTAAAGGAACAAAGTTTGCATAGTGCTTTATCTTTTATAGTAACGATATCACTTGTGGTGGTGGTTCATGAACTTGGTCATTTTGGTATGGCAAAGTTTTTTAAAGTTGGTGTTGAAAAATTTTCCATTGGGTTTGGAAGGGTTTTGTTAAGAAAAAAAATAGGGCTAACTGAATTTAGTATTAGATTGATTCCGCTTGGTGGATTTGTAATGTTTTATCAAGATTCTAAATTAAAAAATATAAATTTATTTGAAAAAGTTTCTTTATTTAAAAGATCTCTTATTGTTTTAGCGGGACCTTTGATAAACTTTATATTTGCTTTCTTTTTATTATTATTTTTAAACCAGGGAGAGCAGTTCAACATCATTCCTAAAATAACTGCTATTGATTCTCAAAGTATTACCACTGATGTTGGTTTTAAAATTGATGATATTGTTTTATCTATTAATGATAAAAAAATTAATTCCCTAAATGACCATAAAAAAGCCCTTGTCGAGTTTGCAAATAAAGATTTAAAGTATTTAATTGTTAGAGATAATGCAGAATTTATATTAACTATAGATCGTAATTATCGTTTAGATCTTAACAGAAATCAATCAAACTCCAATGGTTTATATTTTTTCCCTTCGGGAAGTAATTCTTTGCTCGTAAGCGAGGTTACTGATAACTCACCAGCTTATTTAGCGAACATAAAGAAAGGTGACCAGATTATAAGTGTGGATAATAATATGGTTTATAACACTGCTGATTTACTAGGTTTAATTAAAAATAAGGCAGGTGAGGAATTACTTATTAAGGTACTTCGTGATACAGAGCAACTATCATTCTTGATTACTCCTAGACTAAGTGACCTTGGTGGCAGTGGAAATGCTGTAATTGGTGTAAAATTAAGACCAAATCTGATTAATAAAGATGATTATATTTATTATTATAAAAACAATGGTTTAAAGATTATATCTAAATCATTTTATGATGTTATTAATGGCTTGGAGATGGTGTATAAATCTTTTTTAAACATAGTTACTGGAAATATTGATTGGAGAATGCTTTCTGGACCAATCTCAATTGCTGAAGTGTCTTCAGAGACTATATCAATGGGTGTTGTTACTTATTTAAGTTTTTTAGTATTTTTAAATATTAATATAGGTTTTCTTAATTTATTGCCCATACCAACTTTGGATGGAGGCCAATTGTTTTTTTATGCTATTGAATGGGTTTTAGGAAAACCCATAAATAAGAAAAATATGATTATTTCTCAAAGACTTGGAGTGATTTTATTATTTCTTGTATTCACATTAGCAGTATATAATGACGTTTTTAATTTTATATTTAATCGATGAAGAATTTTGTAATTATAATATTTTTAATACTATCAAGTTTTTCTGCATATTCAGCAGAAAATAGCTTAATCAGTGATATCAAAATTGAAGGTCTTCAGCGGGTCGAGCCAGGACTAGTTTTTAGTAATTTACCTTTTGAGGTCAATGACCCATTAGTTGATGTTGATGTAAGCTCTACTATTAAACTTTTATATAGAACTGGACAATTTAAAGATATATCGCTCGAGCTCGAAGGTAGTAAAATTATTATTATCGTTAATGAAAAATCAGTTATTTCAGAATTAAATTTTTATGGTGTTAAAGCGTTTCAAGATGATAAATTAAAAATTGGCTTAAGCCAAATGAATGTTGCAGCCGGCCTTGTTTTTGATAAAACTGATCTAAAAAGAGTAGAGCAAGAAATAGCCAATCAATATTTGTCCCTTGGTAAATATACTGCATCAGTTAAGGCTGAAGCTGTACCTTTAATAAGAAATAGAACCCAAGTAAATATATACGTTGAAGAGGGAAGTGTTTCAAGAATTAAGGAGATTAATATTGTTGGGAATAGGCTTTATAAAAAAGATGATTTACTAGAACCATTTAATCTTAGAGTGACCAACCTTTTATCTTGGTGGCATAAGGATGACAGGTACTCAAAAAATGTTCTTAATGGAGATCTTGAAAAATTAAGAAGCTTCTATATGAATAGAGGATATCTTGATTTTAAAATTAACTCTTCCATAATTAGAATTTCTGAAAGTAAGAAATCTGTATTTATTGATATATCGATAACAGAAGGTGAAAAATATTACATAGGAGGAAGTGAGCTATCAGGAAAATTTGAAAATATTCCCAAACATGAGTTACAGGCTCAAATTACAACATTCAAAGGTCAAGTTTTTAATAGGGGTGAAGTAACTGCAACTACTGCTAGGCTAAATCAAATATTAGGCGAGTACGGATACGCTTTTTCTAACGCAAACGCAATACCAGAAGTCAATAAAAAGGAGAAGACTGTAAGCTTTAATTATTTTATTGATCCCGGTAAGAAAATTTATGTTCGAAGGATTAATTTTTTCGGTAATGAAAAAACAAAAGATAAAGTTGTTAGAAGAGAGTTAAGGCAATTTGAATCCTCATGGTACTCAAAGTCAAGAGTTGATCGTTCGAAAGCACGTCTTTCGAACACACAGTATTTTGACGCTATCGACATTAAAACAGCTAATGTTCCTGGTGTAACTGATCAAATTGATCTTAATATTTTTTTACAGGAAAGAAATACAGGGAAGCTCATGTTAGGAGCTGGGGTTAGTTCAGGGGAAGGTCTTGTAGGAACTTTTACTGTAAGTCAATCTAATTTTATGGGAACTGGGAACACGGTGAGTGCCTCAGTTAGTACTGGCGAGATAAACAAAACCTATGCCTTAAACTATACGGACCCTTATTTTACTGATGATGGTGTATCTAGGAGCTTAGGTGCTTACAGAAAAGATGTTAATACTAATGATTTAACAACCGCTACATATAATACATATTCTTACGGTGCCAATCTGGGCTTTGGATTACCTTTATCAGAATACGATGCTATCGGGGTTCATGCGACTTTAGATATAACCGATATTGAATTAGGAGCCAATGCAAGTCAGGAGTATTTAGATTACTGTAGGAATATAACTGGCACTACTTCAACTACTGGCTGTAATAGTGATTCATTTACTGTTGACGCTGTTTTTTCTACAGATACTCGTAATAGCGCACAATTTCCTACCAACGGCTACACGTGGAAGGCAACAGGTGAGGTTTCCATGCCAGTTTTTGATATGAGATATTATAAATTTATAGCTTCAGGAGAGAGGTACTTTCCCTTAAGTAATAATTTGACTTTCAAGGTAAGAGGTCAAGCTGGCTACGCAGATAGTTACGGGAGTAAAAAATACCCGTTCTTTAAAAACTTTTATATGGGAGGTCCAAAAAGTGTAAGAGGCTTTGATCAGGCTTCTATCGGTAAGAAAACAGTTAATCCCGTAACTGGTGAACATGAGACGACAGGTGGTAAGCATTCTGGGTTTGCTAGTGCTGAATTTTTCTTCCCACCTCCAGGGTTGAAGAATGTTCAAAGCTTTAGATTAAGCACTTTCTTAGACGGTGGTGGTGTTTTTAAAAATGATTTTGATACTGATGAGATGAGATTTTCAGCAGGTGTTGGTGCTTTATGGTTATCGCCATTTGGGCCATTAACAATTTCTTACGCTAAACCTTTAAACGAAGGTACAAATGATCAGGTAAGTACGTTACAATTTGGTATGGGTGGTGCATTTTAAACAAATAACAATAAGGAGTTTCTAAATGAAAATATATATAGCATTAATCACATTGGTAATTTTAAATATAAATTTTGCATATGCTGAGGTTAAAATTGGCTTTGTTGAAGTTCAGAAAATTTTAAAGAACGCACCACAGACTGTTGCAGCCAATAAAAAGTTAGAAAAAGAGTTTACTAAAAGAACTGCAAAATTAAAAAAAGTTGTAAAAACAATTAAAGATAAAGAAAGTGCTTTTAGAAAAAATAGTATGACTATGTCAGAAGGCGAAAGATCAAAAAAGCAGAAAGAAATTCAATCATTAAAGATTGATGCACAGAGAACTGAGAGAGAAGTTCGAGAAGATATTGACCTTCGAAGAAGGGAAGAGATTGCAAAAGTTCAGAAACAAGTCAACGTTGCTGTTGAGAAAGTTGCAAAAGAACAAGGATATGACCTAGTTCTTTATCAAGGCGTGGCTTATGCAGGAAAAAAAGTTGACATAACTTCTATTGTTATCAAGGCTTTAGGTAAAATTAAATAAATAATTGATTATATAGGCTTCAGACAGTGGAGGACATTACATCAAAAAAATTGTCACTTATTATTGATGGCAAATGCTCAAACAACGATGTTGTAATTGACAATTTTTCGTCACTTAAGTCTTCAAATGATTCATCGATTACTTTTTTTACTGATCGAAAGCTTATTGACGACCTAAAAAAAACTAAAGCTAAAGTAGTTATTTTAAAACATGAGGACCGTGAATTAAGAATTGGTGATTGGATAGTTGTTGAGGATCCATACTTGGCGTTCTCCAAAGTCGCAGATTTTTTTATTAAAAAAAATATATTCAAATCCTTTATAGATTCAAACGTAAAAATAGGTACGGATACCAAAATCTCCCCAGATTGCTATATTGGACCATTTAATTCAATTGGTAATAATTCAATAATTAACCATCGAGTTTTTGTTCAGTCAAATGTTTCTATTGGAAACAACGTAATAATTGGTGAAGGTTCAAAATTACACCCTAACGTAACAATTGGAGACAATGTATTAATCGGTAAAAATTGTGAAATATTCGCAGGGGCTTCTATTGGAACTGATGGGTTTGGTTATGCTCAAGATGCGGATGAAAAATGGAATAAAATTCCTCAAATAGGTTCTGTAGTTATTCATAATAATGTTGATATAGGATCAAATACAACTATAGATAGAGGCGCTATAGATAACACAATTATAAAATCAGGGGTCAAAATTGATAACCAAGTTCAAGTAGGCCATAATTGTTACATTGATGAAAATACAATAATAGCTGGCTGTGTAGGTATTGCAGGTAGCACTATAATTGGAAAGAACTGTAAGATAGGCGGTGCAGCCATGATCTTAGGCCACTTAGAAATTAGTGACAGTATCACGATTTCACCAGGGACAATGATTACAAAGTCTCTAACAAAATCGAATAATAAATATACTGCTATTATGCCATTTATGGAGCATAAGGAATGGCTCAAGATGGCAACAAAATTAAAAGAAAAGGGAAAATAAAATGGCAGATAATAAATTATCGATGGATATTCACGAAATTTTAGATCATTTGCCCCATAGGTATCCATTTGTTCTTGTAGATAAAGTTACCTCAATGGAGCTTGGTAAGGAAATAACGGCTATAAAAAATGTAACGATCAACGAGCCTTTTTTTCCTGGACATTTCCCATATCATCCGGTTATGCCAGGGGTGCTTATTGTAGAAGCTCTTGCTCAAGCAGCTGCATTACTATCCTTTAAAACAATGAATACAAAGCCAACAGAAGATTCAGTTTATTATTTTGCTGGTATAGATAATGCTCGATTTAAGAAGCCTGTTAATCCAGGTGATCAAATTATATTGCATGTAAAGATTGACAGAATTCTTAAAGGTATATGGAAGTATTCTGGAACGGCAACTGTTGATGGTGAAGTCGTCGCAGAAGCTAATATGATGTGTATCTTAAAAGAAATAGCTAAGTAAACTTTATGGAATTCGAACAACAAATTCATCCAACAGCTTTAATTCATCCCAATTCAAAATTACATCCAAGCGTTAAAGTAGGAGCATACTCTGTGATTGGAATGGGTGTAGAAATTGACAAAAACTCTGAAATTGGTAATTTTGTCACTATAACTGGGAATACTATTATTGGTGAAAATAACAAAATTTATCATTACTGCTCTTTAGGTGAAGCTCCACAGGATAAAAAATATAATAAAGAAAAAACTTTTCTAAAAATTGGTGATGGGAATACTATCCGTGAGTTCTGTACTTTTAACATAGGTACTATTGGTGGTGGTGGTGTAACTCAGATTGGCAATAATAATTGGTTAATGGCTTATGTTCATATTGCTCATGATTGTAAATTAGGTAATGAGATTGTTTTAGCTAATAACACATCTCTTGCAGGACATGTAGATATTGATGATTTTGCAATTCTAGGTGGATTCACACTTGTTCACCAGTTCTGTAAGCTTGGAGCACATATCATGACTGCCGTTGGTACTGTTATATTCAAAGATGTGCCACCATATATAATTGCTGCTGGTTACAATGCTAAGCCAAATGGTATTAACAGCGAGGGTTTGAAAAGAAGGGGCTTTAGTATCGAAACGATATCAAATATTAAAAAAGCTTACAAAATAATATATAGAGAAGGTAATACGTTAGATATAGCCAAAGAATTACTAATGTCTCTTGCTAAAGAAAGTGACAAGCAAGGTTCTAATTGGGTAGGCTTATACATTGACTTTATAAATAAATCAAACAGAGGTCTT
>CAZPCL010000032.1:0-9815 GCA_964585105.1 uncultured Methylobacillus sp. | reverse complement strand
AGATTGTACTAGACAACCTGAGATGTTATTAGATTCAAGATAGATAGAACAAGCATTAGTAGGGGGGTTTGAGGGGTCATATAAAATGTTATAAGAACTCACTTCGGAGTACGCTCCTTCCTCCACATGTTTCTATCGTCAAGACAGTATACTAAATCATAATTAGTTGCGTAAATAACTTTTTTCTATCATGATATAAGAGTGTTTTATAACTCTGTAATATCGATAATCAAATGGTAGATAATAAATTCTTTATAGTCGATGAAGCTCTACTCGACTTTAAAAAGAAATATAGAATACATAATAATGAAATTGGGTTTTTCATTGAAGATAATACCATTAAAGCATTTTCTTCATACTGCCCCCATTTCGGCGGACCACTTGAATGTGTTGACAATAAAGAATTCCATTGTCACTTTCATGGTTATAAATTTTCTAACAAGGGTGAGTGTGTCTCTCACAAAATTAAGCTAAATGTAGTTTTTTTTAAGGTAACAATAGAAGAGGGGAGAGTTTACGTTTGGGAAAATATATAAAGATCTCAATTGTTAGAGAGATTGCAGTAAATTCTGAAGTGGTTGAATGGAATTATTGGGACCACGAGCATTTGGGTTTTATTCATGATGGTTATAACGATACCCATATTTTATTATCAAATTCTGATACAACTTATTTTGTCTCAAAATTAAAAATTCCTTTATTGGGATTCAAAATTAATACTTCAACTTTTATGCACAGACCAAAAAAGAATACCATTCTTGTTTTTGCTCCTTTGTGGGGTGCGCTCCAGAAAACTCTGATTAAAATAGTGCCTATTTCAAAAAATAAAACAAAAATTGTAATTGATTACGAGTTTGAACTTCCGTTTTATTTTTCCCCTTTTTCTAAAGTTATTGTAAGTCTCGTTAAAAAATGGAATGATAAAACTTGGGACGAGGATTTACCTCTCAGGCTCAGAAGAAACGACGCTATTAAAAATAATTTCATTGATTATGCAGGGATAAAAAAAATTCAATCTAAGAATAATAGTTATAGTTGTAAAGTGCCGGTCCCTAGACCTAAAGATACATATCTTGATAAGCATAAATTTAAATACACCAAATAATCAATAAGAGTTTATCCTGACATATGATGAAAATTAAAAATTTAATATTTTTTGTATTTTTTCTGTTTGCTCAAAATGTAAATGCTACTTGGGTGCTTTTCTATGAAAGTCAAATGCTTGATGCTAAATTACTCATAGGTTCAGTGCAGCAAGTAAATCAAAAAACCCAAGCACTTGTAGCAATAAGCTTCAAAGACAATCTATTTCCTAAAAGAGTTGGCTCACATGTAATACTCTTAGAGCATATTTGCGGCGAAATAAATCCGAAAATCATTGAGGAAAAGTTTTATGATGGATTAATTACAAAGGCTAATGAAATAACTATTGATGTAGATCCAGTAAAGTTAAAAATATATTCAAAAAAGGTTTTCCCTAATCTTATTAAGCAAATTTGTATTTAAAATTCACTCAGAACCTTCATAGATTATTCTCCATTCTCCATTCTGGATCCTCCATATTTGTTTCTTTTTGGATGAATTAGAAAATAGGTTACTTTTATATTTCTGGTTAAATAACACAATCCTTAATTGATTTTGATCTGATGGGTATTCGTAAATAGATATATTATCCAGGGAAACTTTAATATTTTTAGATTTTTTAAAAACATTTCTTTTAGTATGTGACCAGTTCTTAAAACTCTTTTTATTATAAACAGCATCTTTACTATAGAAATCAATATATTTATTATAATTTGCGCTCTCCCAGCTTTTCTTCCATTTTTCTATGTTGTCTAAAAGTTGATTCTGCTCATCATAAATATCACTTTGACTTCTTAAGCTTAAATCCATGATACTTAAATTAGACAAAATAATGGGGGTTCCAGGGGTATTAAGTATATGTTTAATTTTAATAAGATCTTTATTTGATAAAACTATACATCCGTCACTTGCCTCAGGAGCTCTGCTATATGTTGATTTCGGTGTACCGTGAATCCAAATACCAGAACCAGTGTAGTTTCTAAATTTATCAAATTTATTTGGATAATTAAGTGGGTATGCACCATCTCCATAAAAATCAGTCAACTCTCGCTCGATTTTTTTTTGGAGAAAGTATGTTCCATACGGTGTTTTTTTGTCTCCTTCAAACCTTTTACCGTAACCATTTTTACCAATAGAGACATAATAGTCTGATAAAAAGTAATATTTTTTATTGATATTTTCAAATACAAAAAGTCTTGAGCTATCCATATCTACATACATAAGGTATTTATCCTTATCGTCAGGTAAAACATTAAATTTGGGTAGTTTGTTATTCCTTTGGGAACTTAAATAACCTTTGATCCTTCTTTGAGCTTCTTTTTTGAGTTCGATTACTTTGTTTGAATTAATTTTAACAGCACTACCTCCAAAATTATCGATGCTCATTGAATAAGCAGATAGAATATCACCACGTACTAAGTGGGCAAGTTTAAAGTTTGGAGCTAAAATTATTAATTCATCAATAACTTTACTTGCCTGGTCAAGCTTACCATTTGATATTAATTCTAATGCTTGAATCAAAAGTGATTCAACAGTTTGATTTTTTTTAATCTCTGATACCACTAAAGCCTCTGAGTTTAATGTATTAGCTTGTGACTTTATGCTACTAGGAATTATATTTTTTATTTTATCAACAAAAATACTTCGTTGTTCAGAAGGTGTCTTATCAAAAAAACTTTTTTGTTTAATTGTTTCGTTTTGTTCGAAACTCAAAGCATTGGCGCAACAGAAAATGAGTATAAGAAATAAGTAATGCATATATATTATTTATTAGTAGTAGTTATATTATTTAGAAATTTCTTCTAAAATAACCCATTGATCTTTTTCCCTAGAAAAAATTAATGTTTTATTCGAAGTTTGATTTAACTTGCCAGATTTATAATTTTGAGTAAAGGTAGCTATTACTTTTTCTTTTTTAAATTTTAATTTAATGCTAGCTATTAATATATTAATTGTTTTTTTTGAAATTATTCTACTTGTTCTATATTTTTCCCATTGCAACTTGCTCATTTCGTTCGGGTAATTAAAATTAAGGGAGTAAGCACCTAAATAATTAGCCATATTTTTTTCTTCCCAAGCTGTTTTCCAATTATCTATTGCATCTAATACTTTTTTCTCTATTTGTTCTTTTGAAAGTTTGATATTCTTTGTTTTAGTTTGTGTATTTAATAGTTTAATAGAGGTATTTTTTGTGTTTGGTTGATAGTTGAATAGTTGGGTAATCATAGACAACTTAGTTATTGCTACGTTATTTGTCTTGTCTATTTCTAATGCCTTGTTATAAGCTTCACTCGCCATTTTAGTATAAATATCTCCAAGATTTATGTGGGCGGTTAAATAACTAGGATTAGTTTTAATTGCTTGCTCTAGAATTTCTTTTGCAAGTCTGAATTGACCTTTTTCTGCATACAAAACAGCAAGATTATTAAAAGGTTCCGGTAGCTCAGGAAATCTCTCTGTTAATTCTCTAAATGTATCAATTGCTTTATTATTTTCACCTAAGTTATTTTCAATAATTCCTCGGTAAAATAATAGTTCTGGATTATTTAAATTATCTTGAATTTGATTATTAACTAAAGTTTCAGCGGCGTTGTAACTTCCTTTTTTTAGGAGAAGTTTGATTTCATTTATATTTGATTCCGCTAATATTTTTGCTGAGGATAATATGATTAAACTTCCTACTAGCGCTAAAGTATATAATTTTTTTTTCATTTTTTCTATTAAAAGCCCAGTGTGTTGAATTGATTATTTTTTTTAAAGCTTACCCCAATAACTTCCCAATGCAATATATAGTTAATAAATTAAGCTTGAATAGGTGCTTTATAATCCTTGTCTATGGCAGGTTTTGGTTGAGATAATTCTATTGTTGAACAATAGTCCCCATTGATGGTTGCATTATCTTTGGGTAACTTGCTTAATATATCTGTCCCAAGTTTTACAATTAGTGAGTCATACATTTTATTAATATGGAAGTCAGCTTTTGTATAAATATTGACTTGAGATTTAGCATTTACGGTTAATGTGTCCTTTAGAATATTTTCAGGACCATATATTTTTACTTTTAATTCGCCGTATAGAGTATTCATTTGGTAGTTATAAAAAAGATTTGGCTCTAGGGAAAATATATATTTTGATTCAGTACCTGACGTGCATTTTTTACTGATTAACTTTAAATTTTTATTGACCGCTTCTTCAAGCATCGGACCTGAGAGGTAGGTATGCATTTCCGCGTAAGCAGAAGGGCGCATACTGTCATAATAATTATAGGACCTATCAAAAATATGATATTGAAAGTCTTGAGCTAATGAGTTAGCTGAAATTAGTAGAAGGGTAATCATTGTATAATATAACTTTTGCATTGGTAATAATTTTATAATTTTGAATAGATATCTTATCATAATTCTTTTTTTAACAAGTACATACACTTTTGCTGATTTTGACGCAGATGTTATAAATATTATCGATGGAGATACTATAGATGTTCTAGACACTCGCGGTGAAAAATTAAGAATTAGGTTGTTAGGTATTGATGCCCCAGAAAAAGCACAGCCATTTGGGAAAGAATCGATGTTCTTCTTAAAAAAAATTATTAATGGAAATTCTGTACGTATTATTTCAAAGCCAGATAAGAACAAACCATACACATTAGGTTTTTATAGCAGAGTTATAGGAAAAATTATTTTAAACAAAAAAGATATTAATCTTGAGATGATTAAAGAAGGAATGGCGTGGCATTTCAAAAAATATAAAAAAAGCCAACCCATAGAAGATCGTCAGAGTTATAATATTGAGGAACGTAAAGCACGCGAAAAAAATATTGGGTTATGGTCAAATGAGAACCCATTAGCTCCATGGAAATGGAGAAGGCTTAATAAAAAAAGATAACTTGAACAATTTTATAAATTTTATGTCGGAGAACTATGAAAACTTTACTAATCAGTCTTTTATTTATACCTATAATTTCATTGGGGGCTTGTATGGATTTCTATAACCAAGATTTAAAAACGCTTCAAGGAGAAAAGTTTGATCTCTGTGAGCACCAAAATAAACCAATTCTCTTTGTAAACACTGCCAGCAAATGTGGTTTCACTTCTCAGTTTGAAGGTCTTGAAAGTCTTTATCGGGAGAATAAAGAGAATATTATGGTTGTAGGGTTTCCATCTAACGACTTTAATCAGGAGTTAAGTACTGACAAAGAGATTCAGGATTTTTGTAAAATGACTTATGCTGTTGAGTTTCCAATGATGAGTAAGTCAAGTGTCATAGGACCAAAAGCGAATAGTGTATATAAAAACCTTTCATCTATTACTGGTCAGGCACCCTTATGGAACTTTTATAAATTTCTAGTTATGCCAAATGCAGAGTCAGTTCATGTATTTAGCAGCATGACGGGTCCTGACTCAAAAAAAATCACAACTTTATTGAAACCATATTTAAAGTAACTAAGCTTTGTTAATATTTTGAATTATTATCGCAGACAATTCTTCGACTGATCTTGTTGTAGATTCAGCTATTGGAATCCCTAACCTTTTCATCAAGTCCTCAGCTAACCCAACTTCCTCCCGACAATTTGCTAATGATGCATAGGTGCTATCGGGTCTCCTTTCACTTCTTAACGTATGGAGTCTCTCTGGCTTAATTGTAAGACCAAAAATTTTATCAAGGTAACCCTCCAGGATTGGTGGTAGAGTTCCTCTACTAAAATCTTCAGGTATTAAGGGGTAATTAGCTGCTTTAATACCAAATTGCATTGCCAAATATACGCTTGTCGGTGTTTTTCCTGAACGTGAAACACCAATAAGAATGACTTGTGCCTGATTTAATCCTGAGTGAGTTATTCCGTCATCGTGCCCAAGAGCAAAGTTAATAGCTTCCATTCTGGGCCCATAGTTGTTTCCAGTCATGCTATGTGACACCCCTGGACGAGTCAATGGCTCTTCTTTAACCTCTATCCCAAGAGGGTTTATAAATGATTCGAATAAGTCAACGTAATAGGCATCAACAGCTTTCAATTCATTCCTTAACGTGTTGTTACCGATAGACATAATAACAATAGGCCTGATACCACTGAGTAATTTTGCATTAGCTATTCTTTTTTGAGCGTCCTCAATCTTAGATTGTGAATTGATAAAAGGAAGTCGAATTTGTTCGAAATCTGTATTGGGAAAATGAGCTAATAAACCACCAAGTGACCCAGCAGTAATTCCTGTACCGTCTGAAATAAAGAAAGCGGTTCTTTTATTTTTACTCATTTATTTTTTACTAAGTTGTTTCCATGTGCTTATAACTGTATCAGGATTTAACGATAAAGAACTAATACCTTGTTTAACTAGCCAGTCTGCAAAGTCTGGATGATCGGAAGGACCTTGACCACAGATACCAATATATTTCTTATTCTTTTTTGCTGAAGCTATTGCTAGCTCAATTAATTTTAAGACAGCGGGATCTCTCTCATCGAATCCATCAGCTAAAATACCTGAGTCTCTATCTATCCCCAATGATAGTTGAGTAAGATCATTTGACCCTATAGAAAAACCATCAAAATGTTCCATAAATTCATCAGCTAGAATTGCATTAGATGGGACTTCACACATCATAATGACTCTTAATCCATTTTCCCCTCTTTTTAATCCAAAATTACTCATAATCTTAACTACAGATTTTGCTTCGGAAAGAGTTCTGACAAAAGGGACCATTAATTCAATATTGGTTAAACCCATTTCTTCACGTACTTTTTTCATGGCGATACATTCAAGTTCGAAACAGTCTTTAAATTCTTCTGATACATATCTGGCAGCACCCCTAAATCCTATCATAGGATTTTCTTCCTCAGGTTCATAAATATCGCCAGCTACTAATTTTTTGTATTCATTGGATTTAAAGTCAGAGGTTCTTACAATTACTGGATTCGGGTAAAATGCGGCTGCAATAGTTGCAACTCCCTCTGCTATCTTATCAATATAAAACTGTTTTGGATTCTCATACCCTTTTGATCGATGATCTATGAGTTTTTGAATATCAGTAGGCATAGCTTTGTAATTAATTATTGCCTTTGGGTGAATACCAATCATATTATTAATTACAAATTCTAAACGAGCCAACCCAACACCATGGTTTGGAATCTGGGCAAAAGTAAATGCCATATCTGGACTTCCAATATTCATCATTATTTTTAATGGAGGTTCAGAAAGTTTCCCATCATCTTTAGTTTCCACTTCATATTTGAGTTCGCCCTGATAAACAATTCCAGTTTCACCCTCTGAGCAACAGACAGTAACTAAATCACCTTCTTTTAGAAGTTCTGTTGCATTAACACTTCCAACAATTGCTGGTATACCAAGCTCTCTAGCAATAATGGCAGCATGGCATGTTCTTCCACCTCTGTTGGTAACCAGAGCCGCTGCTCTTTTCATAACAGGTTCCCAATTTGGGTCTGTCATATCAGCAACTAATATATCTCCAGGCTCCACTAAATGCATATCTGCTGGGTCATTAACTATTTTAACGGGACCTATTCCAATTTTCTGAGTAACTGCCCGCCCAGCAACAATTGCTTTACCAGTCTCTTTTAGTTTAAATATCTCAATAATATTTTTTGATTGTGATTTGACAGTTTCTGGCCTGGCTTGAAGGATATATATTTTTCCATCAATTCCATTCTTTCCCCATTCTATATCCATTGGGCATTTGTAATGGGATTCGATTGTGACAGCATATTTGGCGAGTTCAATTATATCCTCGTCTGAAATGCAGAATTTATTCGAGTCTGTTTCATCAACGTCTGTTGTTATTGTACTTAATCCAGCTTTGGTATCCTCACTAAAGATCATCTTAATTTTTTTAGAACCAATTGACCTTCTCACGATAGGCTTTTTACCTTTAGACAATAGTGGCTTGTGCACATAGAACTCATCAGGATTGACTGCCCCCTGAACAACAGTTTCTCCTAAGCCATATGAGGCTGTAATAAAAACAACGTCTTTAAAGCCTGATTCGGTATCGATAGTAAACATGACCCCTGAAGAGCCAAGATCACTTCTAACCATTTGTTGAACACCAGCAGAGATTGCTACTTCTGAATGTATAAATCCTTTATGAACCCTATAAGAAATAGCCCTATCATTATAGAGAGAGGCAAAAACCTCCTTAATTGCTTGTTTAATATTATCAATACCATAGATATTTAAAAAACTTTCCTGTTGCCCTGCAAAAGAGGCATCTGGTAAATCTTCAGCAGTTGCTGATGATCTAACAGCAAATGTCGTTCCTTTTGTTGAGGTTTTAATTAATTTTTCATAACCTTGCTCAATTGATTTATTAAGTTTGTCTGAAAAAGGGCTATTTAAAATCAAATTTCGAACTTTCTCACCACTCTTAGCCAAAGCAATAACATCGTTAATATCTAAATTTTCAAGCTCTGATTTGATTTTATCTTCTAATTCACTATGTTTAAGAAAATCGTTGAAAGCACTCGAAGTTGTAGCAAATCCAGTAGGAACCCTTACATCTTTTGCATTTAGCTGAGATATCATCTCTCCTAGTGAGGCATTTTTCCCTCCAACAAGTCCAACATCACTGTTCCTAAGTTTTTCAAATGGTATTACATATTCTGGCATCATAAATCCTCATGGGTTATCAAAAAATCTAATGATTCAAGACTCAACAGGTAATTCTGCCAAATATGACTCTTCTTGTCATCAAGTATTATTAGTTTTAGTAGTTTTTAACATAAATATTAAATTTAAATTGCAGACTCTTATTGAATGTTGTTAAAATGATAATCCATTTCGTAAATGGCTAGAAATTTCAAATAACGGAGACTCAAATGGCATCACTACTAGAACAATTAAAGTCAATGACTACAATCGTTGCAGATACTGGAGAAGTTGAAGCAATTAAAACGCTTAAGCCCGTTGACGCTACAACTAATCCATCATTACTTTTGAAGGCAAGCACGCTTCCTCAATGTGAACCAATGATTGCTGCAGCTATTGCTTACGCTAAAGCAAACAGTTCAGAAAAAGCACAACAAATTGAAGATGCGGCAGATAAGCTAGCTGTATTGGTTGGCTTAGAGATACAAAAACACATACCAGGAAGAATTTCAACCGAAGTTGATGCAAGCCTGTCTTTTAATATAGATAAAATGGTTGCTAAGGGAAGAAAAATAATTTCTTTATATAATGAAGCTGGAGTAACAAATGACCGAGTATTGGTTAAATTAGCATCTACATGGGAAGGTATTAAGGCTGGAGAGATTCTTGAAAAAGAGGGTATTAATTGTAATTTAACTCTGTTGTTTAGTTTCGCTCAGGCAAGAGCTTGCGCTGAGGCCGGTGTATTTTTGATTTCTCCTTTTGTCGGAAGAATAATGGATTGGTATAAAGCTAAAACTGGAGAAACTTATACATCTGAAACAGATCCGGGTGTTATTTCAGTTCAAAATATATACGGATGGTACAAGGAGCACGGGTTTAAGACTGTTGTTATGGGTGCGTCTTTCAGAAATATTGGAGAAATTACTGCCCTTGCGGGATGCGATCGCTTAACAATTGCTCCGCCTTTATTAGAAGAATTAGACTCAACAGAGGGTGATTTACCTCAAGTTCTTAAAGATAATGGAGCAACAAAAGATAAACCAGCAAGACTTGAAGAAGATCAATTTAGGTATGATCATAACGGAGATGCAATGGCGACTGAAAAATTAGCTGAAGGTATCCGTAATTTTGTTA
>CAZPCL010000031.1:0-9924 GCA_964585105.1 uncultured Methylobacillus sp. | reverse complement strand
ACCCTCTGAATGCCATCCAGATGCTCTCCCAGCTGAGCTATACCCCCAAAATTTATTTAATCTCTATAGTTTGTTTCTGTTGGGAATTGATTTAAATCAATATAAGGTTCTGCTTTCCAACCCGACTTCCTATGTTCAGCAGTCACATTTGTAAATACGCCACCCCTTACAAAGAATTTCGCTGTTAACCTCATAAATCTTGGATCTGTAGCCTTAGCTAAATCATCAAGAATTTGGTTAGTAACGGCTTCATGAAAGCATCCTTCATTTCTGAATGACCAAATATATAATTTAAGAGATTTTAGCTCCACACATTGTTTATCCGGGATATAATCAAGATATAGAGTAGCAAAATCTGGCTGACCTGTTTTAGGACAAAGACATGTAAATTCTGGGATTTGCATATGAATATGAAAATCTCTTTTAGTATTTGGATTCTCAAAAGTTTCGAGATCTTTTGTTGGTTGTGCTGTAGGTTTTGAACCTATTGATTGTGTTGTCATAATTAAATTTTTATAAAAAAGAAACATTATACTGCTTTGATGAAATACTTCGTTAAATAAACTAAAGAAAGTTAAATTGAAATTAAAACAAATTAAACTTGCCGGATTCAAATCGTTTGTAGACCCAACTACAATTAAATTTAATGATAAATTAGGTGCAATTGTAGGACCTAATGGCTGCGGTAAATCAAATATAGCTGAGGCAGTAAAGTGGGTATTAGGTTCTTCCTCGGCAAAAGAGCTTCGTGGAAGTACTATGGAGGATGTCATCTTCTATGGTTCTGAAACTAGACAGGCAGTTAGTCGAGCCAATGTTGAACTTATTTTTGATAATACTGAAAGTAGGGCTCCAGAAGAATGGTCAAAATATGCAGAAATTTCAGTAAAAAGAATTATTGAAAAAGAAAAAGGCTCCACTTATCTTATAAATAATACAGTTGTAAGGCGAAAAGATGTGGCAGATCTATTTTTAGGGACTGGCCTTGGGAGTAAAGGATATGCAATCATTGCACAGAATAGCATCACACAAATTATTGAAGCAAAACCAGAAGATCTAAGAGGTTTTTTAGAGGAAGCTGCTGGAGTTAGTAAATACAAAGAGAGAAGAAAAGAAACTGAGTATAGGTTAAGGGATACAAAAGAAAATTTATCAAGGGCTCATGATTTAGTTCAGGAAATAAAAGCTCAAGCAACCAAGCTTAAATCTCAAGCTGAAACAGCTAATAGATACCACAAGCAACAAGAAAGTCTTAAGTTTAGTCAAGCCCAAGTTTGGGCTTTGAAGAAACGAGTGACGAATGAAGCATGGGATTTAATAAAGAAAAAAATAGAAAGTCAGACACTAGAGCTTGATCAGTTTACTTCTAAATTAAGAGAGCTTGAGTCGGGCGTTGAGTTAGCAAGGCAAGATCATACTAAAACCTCTGATGAGATTAATATTTTTCAGGCCAAATTTTATGAAGTTAATTCGATAGTATCAAATGCAGAAAATGCACTAAATAATATCAAAAATAACATCGAAAGACTAACTAAGGCACAGAATGATAGTAAGCAAAAAATAGGAGAAATAATTCTATTAGAAGGCGAACTGAGTAAGGAGTTGAAAGAGAATAAAGATAAAATTGAAGCTGAAACAGAGAGATTTGAAAGTCATGCAAAACTTAACTTAGAAAAGAAAGAGTCCTTCACAAGGCTAGATGCTGAGCTGAAAGAGGTCTTATCGAAAATTGAAAAAGCAAGAAATGATAGGGACGTAAAATCAAAAGAATTACATGAAGAATCATTATCTAAAATTGAAAAAGCAAGAAATGATAGGGACGTAAAATCAAAAGAATTACATGAAGAATCATTATCTAAAATTGAAAAAGCAAGAAATGATAGGGACTTAAAATCAAAAGAATTACAAGAAACTGAAATTAGAATTAGTTCGTTAAATGACTTTATTAACGAGGATAAAAGTTCAGGTAATGTTGATTCATGGCTTAAAAATGTAGGGGTGAACAAAAACCAGCCTATTTTGGATCAGATTAAAATTGATGATGGATGGGATAGTTCATTCGGATACTTTCTAGAGGATCATATACACGCATACGAAGCAGCAAATTTTGATATTATAAATTTAACTGAACGTCCAAATAAATCTGTTATCTTAATTAATAATGATTTAGATTCAGGCATATTCGATTTCAACAAAAATCTGACTTCAGCAACAAGCGTTATCAAGGCAGATGACAAATATATTACCAATGCTATAAATGAATGGTTATGTAATGTTTACCTATCCGACGAAGGTCAAGTTAAGAAACATAGAGATTTAATGAGTTATGGAGATTTGTTGATATGTAAAAATGGTGATATTTATGGAAAAACATACCAGATCATCCGTTCAAAAAATGGTGGCAATGCGAATCTTCTTGCAAGAAAAAAACAATTAGATGAATTGGGGAAAAGATTACCAACTATTCAAAAATCTTATAAAGATGCAAATGAATGCCTCAGTCATATTCAAGAAGAGTCTAAGTTAAAAGAAGAAGAATTTATTTCACAAGCAAATGAAGGCCTCAGTCAAATTCAAGAAGAGTCTAAGTTAAAAGAAGAAGAATTTATTTCACAAGCAAATGAAGGCCTCAGTCAAATTCAAGAAGAGTCTAAGTTAAAAGAAGAAGAATTTTCTAATAAAAGAAATGAGTTATTTGCATCTGATAAATTAAACCAAGAAATTGATTTTAATATCAAATTAACAACAAATAAATGTAATGATTTAACTGAGAAGATAGAAGCTATTGATGCACAAAAATTGAATCATAAAAAAATAATTGCTGATACTATTATCCAACTAAATGAAAATAGTATTGAAACTTTTGAAGCTGATCTAAAGGTAAAAATAATAGAAAAAGAGAAAGCTGAAGAAAGTTTAAAGACTATTAGAGAAGTATTGACTTCAAAAGAAGAAACGCTAAAAGTATTAGAGTCTTCTCGTTTAGAAAAACAACATTCACTGAGCCCACTTCAGGAAAATCTGCAAGAAATCAAAATAGAAGAGCGTGAAAGCAAGGTTATTTTTGAACAATATTGTAGCGAATTAGAAAAGTCAGGTCTTGATGAGGATGATTTACTCAGTAAAATAAGTAGCGAGGATAGCTTGGCAAGTATTGAAGAAAAATGTATAAAAATTTCGGAGAAAATTGAAAGATTAGGCCCCGTTAATCTTGCTGCTATCGAAGAATTGAAGGTCATTGAGCAAAGAGAAGTGTATCTAAAAAAGCAAATGGATGACCTTACTGAAGCATCTAACACCCTTATGCAAGCCATTCGTAAAATTGATTTAGAAACAAGAGAGAAGTTATCCCAAACCTACAAGACTGTGAACGAAAACTTTAATTATTACTTCCAGGAATTTTTTGGAGGTGGTCAAGCTAAATTAGAACTTTTAGGTGATGAAATCCTAGATTCTGGATTTCAAGCAGTAGCGCAACCTCCTGGAAAAAAGAACACTACGATTGTAAACCTATCAGGCGGAGAGAAAGCGTTGACAGGTATTTCTCTAGTATTTGCGTTGTTTAAGCTTAATCCAGCACCTTTTTGCATCATGGATGAGGTTGATGCGCCCTTGAGTGATGGTAATGTAGAAAAATTTTGCTCTATTGTAAAAACAATGTCAGAGGCGACACAGATTATTTTGGTGACACATCAAAAACCGACAATGGAAATGACTGACCAATTAATAGGTGTCACATCAGTTGAAAAAGGGGTATCTCGAATTGTTGAGGTTAATTTGCAAGATGTTGAAAAAGTAGGAGTTACTAGTTAAAATCATATTATGAGCGACGTTCAACTAACTCTACTAGCACTTGGTTTTTTTATAATCCTAATTATGATTTTGCATAACTGGATTCAACTAAGAAAACATAAGAAAAATAAGCCTATAAAACCATCTCAAAAGTCAGAAATTACGGATGACAATGACCCTCTATTTAATCAGGCCACCCCTATTTTTGAAAGAGAAAATCCTTTAAACCCTGACGAAGATGGAAGTGCATCAGAACATCTTATAAGGGAAAATTTACCAAATGGTATATATAGAGAAACTGAAGCAGTTGCTGCTATTACAACAAAAATAATCCAGGAAGGTACTAAAAATCTACTTATTGATGAGCTATCAAAAAACCCAGATGCTCGAATCTTTGTTCGTAATAATAATGAAATATGGACGACCGGCGAAGCTCTTGATGAAAGTATTCGGTTCGATCAAGTCTTGATAACTTTTTTACTAACATCAAGAAAAGGTATTAAAAGTGAAGATGCAATAAAAAATTTCCAATCGTTCGTATCTGGGATAAAAAATAGTATGGATGGCTCACTTTTTTGGTTAGCAAATCAAGATGTAAATGAAGTATCCATTGAGTTAGATAAATTCAGGGTAGAGGTAGATCAGTCTTTATCCTTAAAGGTTATACCTAAATCTGACTCATCTTTTGAGTCAGGTGCTCTGATTGAATTTTTTGAAAATCCTAAAATTATTTCTAATAAAAATGGCTTCCATGAGTTAGAAAATTCCACTTCCGAAATAAATAATATATGCCAGTTACTATCCTTATCTGGAAAAAAACTTGACATAAATAGTGAAACCTTCTTGCAAGGAATATTATTCAAAATGGATGTGCCGAATACAAAAAATATAACTTACTCTTTTAATGAAATGGTTAAATTAATTGATCTTGCTAAAGCAAAATTGAATGGCATTTTGGTTGATGTAAATAGCAATGAGCTTAACGATGATCAAATTAGTAATATATACGTATTGCTTAAAGGTATTGAAGACAAGATGATTAAGAAAAATATTATGCCTGGAAGCACTTCAGCAAAAAATATATTTTCATAAAATGCAAAATAAAATACAAGTAAAAAAAGAAATAGAAGTATTGAGAACTAAAATACAAGAACATTCTTATAGGTATTATATTGATAATAATCCTACTCTTTCAGATCACGAGTTCGATTCCTTATACCAAAGACTGATAAAGCTAGAAGAAGCTTTCCCAGAGTTAATAACCTCCGAATCACCCACTCAAAGAGTAGGTTCAGAAACAAACAAGGCTTTTAAACAGGTGAAGCATCTTCAACCGATGCTTTCATTAAATAATGTATTTACACTTGATGACTTAACTGCTTTTAATAAAAGAGTGTGTGATGAAATAGGGGTTAAGGATGTTGAATACTCTGCCGAACCTAAGTTTGATGGCTTAGCTGTATCATTAATTTACAATGATGGAAAATTTACTCTCGGCTCTACAAGGGGTGATGGTTTCGTTGGTGAAGATGTGACGCATAATCTTAAAACAATTAAGACTATACCCTTAAAGCTCGAAGGTACTGATGTACCTAAAAAAATTGAAATAAGAGGGGAGGTGGTAATGCTTATTAGAGATTTTGAATTACTCAACCAGAAACAAGAAGAATTAGAACAAAAATTATTTGCAAACCCAAGAAATGCAGCGGCTGGAAGTTTACGTCAAATTAATTCTAACCTTACCGCGAAGAGGTCATTGAGCTTCTTTGCTTACAGTATTAATTTATTCAAAGACCAACGTAAGTTAACTTCTCATTCAGATGGTTTAGATTTATTAAGAAACTATAAAATTCCCACTTCTAATCTAGCAACAATTACTAGCAGAGTTGATGGCCTACAAAAATATTATGACAAAATAGCTGGAATGAGAGGTGATTTACCATTTGATATTGATGGGATTGTTTATAAAGTAAATTCTTTAAATTATCAGGATGAATTAGGTTTTATCTCAAGAGCTCCGAGATGGGCTACGGCGCATAAATTTCCAGCAGAAGAGGCAGAGACACTCGTATTAGATATAACAGTTCAAGTAGGGCGAACTGGTTCAATAACTCCTGTTGCTAGATTAAAACCAGTGATTGTTGGTGGCGTTCAAGTCACTAACGCAACACTTCATAACGAAGATGAACTTAAAAAGAAGGGCGTACATATTGGGGATTACGTTAATGTAAGGAGGGCAGGGGATGTTATCCCTGAAATAGTAAGGGTGGTTAAAGAAAAAAGATCTAATTTGATTAAACCATTCAATATGCCGAAGGTTTGCCCTGTTTGTAAAAAAAAGCTTTTAAAAGAGGAAGGTGAAGCAGTTTTGCGTTGCACTAATGGGTTATCTTGTCGCGCTCAAAAGAAACAAGGGTTTATGCATTTCTGTTCGAGAAAGGCTATGGATATAGATGGCCTTGGGGAAAAAATTGTAGACCAACTAATAGAAGAGAAACTTATAAATAATTTTTCTGACATATATGAACTAAAATATAACCAGTTAATTAAGCTAGAAAGATTTGCAGAGAAATCAGTAGAGAATCTTATTTGTGCAATTGAGAAGTCAAAAAAAACAACCTTGCCTAAGTTAATATATGCACTTGGAATAAGGAATGTAGGAGAAGCTACTGCATTTGACCTAGCGGGGCATTTTAAATCACTGCAGAAAATAAAAGCTGCAAGCATAGAAGAATTAGAAAATATCCAAGATATTGGACCAACCGTCGCAAAATCAATCAATCATTACTTTAATAACGAAGAGAAATATTCGCAGTTAATTGCTATTATGGATAATGGTGTGTTTTTTGAGGAAATAATGAGTGATACCCCACAAAGCAAAGAACTAAATGGGATGACATTTGTCCTTACGGGTACATTACCTTCTCTTAAAAGAGAAGCAGCAAAGAGCCTAATAGCGAGTTGTGGCGGTAAGGTTGTAGGGAGCGTTTCTAAAAAAACTGACTATCTTGTTGCAGGCGAAGATGCAGGAAGTAAATTAAATTTGGCAGAAAAATTAGATATAAAAATTATCAATGAGTCAGAATTATTAATCTTAACTAAAAATATTGGATCGTGATGAAAATAGAAAATACATTAACTTTTTTTATTATATTATTGTTTACAAATAATATTTATGCATATGATAGTAAAAATTCATGTGAAATTCTAATCAATGATGGAAATAATCTAGCAGCGATTGATGCAGCAAAGAAGATGGAGGGGGAGTACGATAAAAACTTCTGTATCGGAAAGGCTTATTACAATGAAAATATGTACAAATTAGCTATAAAATCATTTGAGAATAGCGAAAAATATTCTGACTTACCAGCAGATCAAATGTTTTCAATCCTCTACAAAGGAGCAGTTCAAAGGGATATGGGGAATTTGAGTATTTCATCAAAAACATTTACCCGCGGCCTTGAAACAGCTAAATTAGGTAATAGCAAGTATTTACAAATGGAAAGAAGATTTCTTTATCAGCTAGGTGAGAATGGTCTTATTGCTAATAACTATGATGAATCTATTGACTTCTTTTCTAAGTCAATTGTTATATCTGTAAATGACGATGAGAGAGCTGCTGGATTTAATTCACTTTCAAAAGCCTACCATGGAAAAAAGAAGATTAATAGGTCTATTGAATATGGTGTAAAAGCTTCAAATATGTATCTTAAGATTGGAGCTTTAAGCGAATATGCAGACTCCCAGTTTTTACTTGCTAGTTATCATTTGCAAGATAATGCTCCGGAACGCTCGTTAAGGCTTTTATCTAAGCTAGAACAGTTTGCTATTGATAATGGTAGTAAGTATTTCGAAGCTAAAGCACTATTAGAGCAATCAATAGTCTTCAAAACTACTGGAGATGACATTAAAGCTAGTGCTTTACAGGAAAAGGGTATTGGGATTGCTAATTCAATCGGAGCTAAGGACTTGTTAACCCTGATGCCATAGGGTAACTATTTTACATAATATACATTATACGAAGTAAAATTATTACATGAGAATAATTATAAGATACTTATTAGGTTTAATAATAATGCTGACCCCTATTGGATTAATGGCTAAAAAAAATTCTATGGGTGATGATGTTGCTGTTTTATATAGTAAAAAATTTCTATTACATAACACAGGTCAAAGTCACCCAGAAAATCCGGAAAGGTTAGTAAAAGTTGTTAATCAGATAAAAAATAACAGTTTTCTTACCCCCTCTTTGATTTGGCCTGATATAAATAAGGCTAGTCTTGAAGAATTAGCCCTTGTGCATACTCAAGAATATATTGATCTAGTTAAGAAAGAGGTAAATTTACTTAAAGGTATGCAAATTTCCTATTTGAGTACTGGTGACACAGTGATTTCAAAAGAATCTAATGATGTTGCAAGACTTGCAGTAGGTGCAGGATTAATAGGGGTAGATGAGATCATGAGTGGGAGAGTATCTTCCGCATTTGTATTGAATAGGCCGCCTGGGCATCATGCAACTGCTTCAAAAGGAATGGGCTTTTGTATTTATAATAACGTAGCTATTGCAGCGCGTTATTTACAACAAAAATACAACCTGAAGCGCATATTAATTGTAGATTTTGACGTTCACCATGGCAATGGGACACAAGATATTTTTTACGAAGATGACTCTGTTTTTTACTTTAGTATCCATCAGCATCCTTTATACCCACAAAGTGGTCGACCAAGTGAAATAGGACTTGGAAAAGGTAAAGGTTTTACAATGAATGTAGACCTTCCAAAAGGCTCGGGAGACTCTGCTTTAATAAAATCACTCAACAATAAGCTAATTCCATCTATGAAAAAATTCGAGCCAGAGTTTATTCTAATTTCTGCAGGTTTTGATGCGCATAATGGTGATTTACTAGGACAATTAAATTATACCCAAAGTGGTTATAAACAAGCTGCTATAATATTAAAAAATATAGCCCAGAAATACTCCCTAGGTCGAACTATGTATATGTTAGAAGGTGGATATGTAGCGGAAAATATCTCTCAATCAGTAAATAAAATATTAGAAGTAATGATAAAAAAAACTCATTAGCACTATTTATTAAGTAGAATGCAACAAACAGTGGGGGATTAGCTCAGTTGGTAGAGCAGTTGACTCTTAATCAATTTGTCGCGAGTTCGAACCTCGCATCCCCTACCAATTATTTTGGTACTTTCTCTTTCTTTGACTTACCTTTAGATTCTTTTTTCTTATCGCGATTACCCATATCATAATCCTCCTAGTTAATTTATCACCTTAACATATAGTAAAATCTTAGCGCTGGTAATCTTGATGTTCTCTAGGTAAATCCCCTTCTTCTACTGTGAATTCCATACCAGACATTGATCCAACATATACACCGTTTCTATATTGAAGGTGTAATTTTACTGTATTCAATGAAACTTCTAGGTGATTCTTTTGGCGAAAGTCTAATATGTATCCAATAACCGACTTTCCATTATCTGTGCATGTAATTTTTATTTCATCTAAATTATTCATTAAATTGTCCGGACCTCTACTAAACAGTCATGGGAAGTTTGTGCATTCCCCATATCCCCAAGAGCACTTGAGCTAATTGAGTTCACAGTACCATTATTAAGCTGTCTCCAATAACCAAGTGTGGTAACAACAATTCCTTTATTAACGTCTGAGGTTATTTTAGCTATTGCATCAAATGATCCTCGATCATTAAACACCCTTACCATTTCTCCTTCTTTAACTCCCCTCTCCATCGAGTCAGCTTGACTTATTAGAATAAATTGATCACCTTGCCCCTTAAGTTTATTATCTATATTTCCATAGCACGAGTTTATAAAGCCATGGCTTTTGGGCGCAAGAATGCTCAGTGGATATTTTTTGAATAATTCTGGATTGGCTGAAGCTGTTTCTCTTGAAGATATATAATCTGGCAACTCTGGTATATCCTGCCCCGGCTGAAAATCATCATACATTTGTCTAAATGGACCAGCTACAAAATTCTTAGCTCCGATCAACCTAAACTCACATTTCCCTGATGGAGTTGGGAAATTACCTTCTTTATGAGGCGCACGGTTATCTTTTGTGCCAACAGTCAGTCGTGCATAGCCATGCTTTTTCATATA